>JAGWOU010000307.1 GCA_028870815.1 Rhodospirillales bacterium
CCGCAAAAGCAGAAGATGGCCGTGCCGCTCGGTCTGTATATCGGAGCCTTTCAGCCCGTACGCGCCTTCTTTGAACCATTGCTGGAGTTTTCTCGGTATCTTCCCGCTGTTGCGTTCGTGCCCTTGGTACTGCTTTGGGCGGGAATCGGCGAAAGTTCAAAAATCGCGCTCATCTGGATCGGCACATTCTTCCAGATGGTGCTGATGATCTCTGATGATGTCTCCCGCGTTCCAATGTCGCAAATCGAGGCAGCTCGTACACTGGGCGCCACGAATAGCGAGGTATTGCGTAAAGTGCTGTTGCGCTCCTCCATGCCGGGAATGTTTGACACAATGCGCCTGACGCTTGGATTTGCCTGGACATATCTGGTCGTGGCGGAATTGGTGGCGGCGGATTCCGGCCTTGGCTATGCTATTCTGCAGGCTCAGCGATTTTTGCAAACAGACAAAATCTTTGTCGGCATCATCGTCATCGGACTCATTGGTTTGGTTACAGACCAAGGACTACGGCTATTGCACCGAAAACTCTTTCCTTGGGTGAAGTGATGAGCACTCTCGAAGTCAGCAACTTATTCAAGCGATTCGGCACGTTCGAGGCGTTGCATGATATCAGCCTATCGGTGTCGGATGGCGAATTCGTGGCGCTTGTTGGCGCTTCCGGCTGCGGCAAATCCACATTGCTGCGAATCATTGGCGGATTGGAGACACGCAGCAAAGGAAAAGTGACGCTGAACAACCAACCGGTAACCGGCCCCGGGCGTGAACGCGCGATGGTCTTTCAGGATTACAGCCTCTACCCTTGGCTTTCGGTTATTGAAAACATCAACTTCAGCCAAAGGTTGAAAACCTTTGCACGAACCCAGAGCCGCGACGACAAACACCAAGCGGCGCGCCGTGCAGATCTGCTGCTGGACCTCATGGGGCTTTCACGCGTTCGTTCCGCCCGGCCCAGCGCACTTTCCGGTGGTATGCGTCAGCGTGTGGCCATTGCGCGAGCACTAATGGCGCAACCTGATTTCCTGCTGATGGACGAACCCTTTGGCGCGCTCGACACACAAACACGCGAGGTCATGCACGAGCTCATCTTGCATGTAAAAGAAACAGAGCGTAGCGGCATATTGTTCGTCACGCACGACGTGGAGGAAGCCGTTTATCTGGCCGACCGCGTGGTGGTTCTGGCGCCAAACCCAGGACGGATAGACAGCGTTTGGACAATTTCACTGCCGCCGCGGCAACTCTCTTTGAAAATGGCTCCGGAATTTCTAGCGTTGAAAGCGAAAATCACAGATCGTATCCGCGCATCCTCGGGCATGCTTGCTGATCTTTCCGCCATCCGGGCCTTGAATGACGCTAAGCCGCCGGTACTGGCCAATAGTTCATGAAGCACTGAGCGCCGGGCTGTCCACCACGGCGCAGAGTGCTTCGATATCGTGGGCAATGGGCCAATCGCCACGGGCTTGTGCGGCGTAGAAGATACCGTCCAACTGTAAGCTAAACAAACGTGCGGTAGCGGGTACATCCAGAGCGCGGAAAACGCCATCCGCGATCCCCCGGTGCAAGCATTGTTCAAGATAATCCTGCTCGCGCTTGTAAAATGCATCAATCATCGCACTGATTTCGGTATCTCCGGAATTCGCGGCGGCATGATCAGACATTATTTTCACCATCTTCACCAATGTCGGCGCCATGGGCACATGCAACCTCAAGAAGCGCTTGAGTTCCGCCGACGGCGGCAAAATGGGCACCGCATCATACTCCGCTTGCAGCGTGGCAATGGTGCTTTCCAGCACGAGCCGCAGCAATTCCTGCTTGTTCGCGTAATAGTGATAGATCAATCCGACATTGACATTGCAGGCCTGCGCGATGTCGCGCATCGACACATTGCCATAGTGCCGGCTGGCGAAAAGCTCCAACGCGTGTTCGAGAATCAACGCCGCGCGTGCTTCTGGCGCAAGCCGCGTTCTCCCCCGCTTTTCAGGCTTCGCGGGCATCAGAAATGCCCTCCAGTCGCAAAGGCACAAAAAAACATCACCAACCCGCCAAACAAAAGTCAATCAGCCCAGTTTCCAGACAAATCCAGCAAATGCGCTAAATTTCTTCAAAAGAACTCGCTTGACTTGCTTTATTAAACATTTGCTTAATAGTGTCCATTCTCGTCATCACAACATCGCGGCGCGCGGCGAATTTTAAGCCTTCATCCGCCGCTATTGGAACAAAACCATGGCACGAAAAAAATTTCACCTAGGCTGGTTTATGAATTTCACCCCGGATGAATGGCGCGAACCATTTGGGCAAGGTGGTTCACCATGGGATGGCCAGTTCTACATTGAAATGGCGCAGACCTTGGAACGTGCCTGCTTCGATTACATCATGATCGAAGACAAACTGATGGTCTCCGAAACCTATGGCGGCTCGCGCGAGCTTGGCTTACGCGGTGGCGTGATGGCGCCAAAGCACGACCCTGCGCCACTGGCAGTGGCCATGGGTATGGCTACACGGCATCTGGGCGTGGTTGCCACCATGTCCACTCTCGCCTACCCGCCTTTCCTGATGGCCCGGCTGGCCTCAACCATAGACAGCCTGACCAAAGGCCGGTTTGGCTGGAATGTCGTCACCAGCGCCGAGGATCTTGCCGCGCAAAATTTTGGCTTGGACAAATTGCCTCCTCGCGAACTCCGCTACGAGATGGCCGAGGAATATATGGAGGTGATGGGCAAGTTATTCGGCAGTTGGGAGCAGGATGCGGTTCTGCGCGACCGCGAAAAGGGCGTCTATGCCGATCATACGAAAATCCATCCCATCAACCATCAAGGTAAATTCTTCAAGGTCCGCGGACCGTTGAACACGGTGCGCTCTCCGCAAGGCCGACCCGTATATCTCCAGGCCGGCGCCTCACCGCGCGGAAGGGATTTTGCCGCTAAGCATGCGGATTCCATTGTGTCCGTCGCCAGCGGCGTTGAGTCGATGAAAGCCTTTCGGGAGGACATTCGCGCGCGCGCCTCGGCGCTTGGCCGAGACCCAGATAGCATCAAAGTGATGTTCTGTGTGACACCAGCCCTCGGTGAAACCGAGGAGGATGCACGTGAAAAACTCCATCGCCAACTGAACGCACCGCATTTCATCGACGATATGCTGGCGTCGATTTCCGCAATCACCGACATCGACTTTTCGAAATTCGAT
>JAGWOU010000308.1 GCA_028870815.1 Rhodospirillales bacterium
ACCGCCCCGGCCATGACCATCGTTACGAGATCGACCCCGGCAGCGCCGAAAAAGCGCTGAACTGGACAGCCGCGCATGATTTCGATCGCGGCCTCGCCGTCACCATCGGCTGGTATCTGGAAAACCGTCCTTGGTGGGAGGGCATCCGGTCCAAGAAATATTCCGGCCAGCGTTTGGGAGCCGCCGCGTGATCACCAAAGGCATTATTCTCGCCGGTGGGTCGGGCACGCGCCTGCATCCGATCACCCAGGCCAGCTCGAAACAGCTTCTGCCGGTCTACGACAAACCGATGATCTATTACCCGCTCTGCACGTTGATGCTGGCGGGCATCCGGGAAGTGCTGATCATCTCCACCCCGCAGGATCTGCCGCAATTCCAGCGCCTGTTCCATGATGGTTCGCATCTTGGCATCCGCATCGCCTATGCCGAGCAGCCCAGCCCGGATGGTCTGGCGCAAGCCTTCCTCATTGGCGAGGAATGGATCAATGGCGAGGCCTGCGCCCTGGCGCTGGGCGACAACCTAATCCATGGCGACCATCTCTCCACCCTATTGCGCGCCGCAGGTGCGAGGCCGGAAGGGGCAACCGTGTTCGCCTATCAAGTGCGCGACCCGGAGCGCTACGGCGTGGTATGGTTCGACGCCGATGGCCGGGCCGTAGACATTATCGAGAAGCCGGCCGATCCCAGTTCCAACTGGGCCGTCACTGGCCTGTATTTCTACGATCATCGCGTGACCGAGTTCGCTAAGCAGGTGAAACCCTCCGCGCGCGGCGAACTGGAGATCACCGACCTTAACAACATGTACCTGCAAGAGGGCACGTTGAAGGTGGAGCGCCTGGGCCGCGGCACGGCGTGGCTGGATGCCGGCACACCGGATAGCCTGCTGCAATCCGCCAATTTCGTACAAACTATCCAGGACCGGCAAGGCAATCTTGTCGGCTGCCCAGAGGAAGTCGCCTTCCGCATGGGCTTCATCGATGCGGAGCAGTTGGGCGCACGCGCCAAGCTGATCGCGAAAACCGAGCTTGGACGCATTCTCAGGAATATTGCTGACGGAGTGCATCACTGATGAAAATTGAATCCCTCGCCATCCCCGAGGTCAAGTTGATCACCCCGCCGAAATTCGGTGACAGCCGGGGTTTCTTCTCCGAAACCTGGAGCTCCGCGAAGCTGAAGGCGCAAGGGTTCGACGAATATTTCGTGCAGGACAATCAAAGCTTCTCCGCCCAGAAGGGTACGCTGCGCGGCCTGCACTGCCAGGCCCAACCCTTCGTGCAGGGCAAATTGGTGCGCGTGATTCGCGGCGCCATCTGGGATGTGGCGGTGGACATCCGCCAGGGCTCGCCCACCTATGGCAAATGGGTAGCGGCCGAGATCTCCGAGGAGAACTGGGCACAAATCTGGGTGCCGGGCGGCTTCCTGCATGGCTTCATCACACTCACCGAGAATACCGAGGTGATCTACAAGGTCACCGGCGATTACGACAAAGCCTCTGAGCGCGCGGTGATCTGGAACGACCCCGCCTTGGGCATAGCCTGGCCGGTACCGCCGGAGGGCGTGGTGCTTTCGGACAAGGACAAGATCGCCCCCGCCTTCAACCCGGCCGATCACTGGTTCACCTACGCATGATCCTGGTCACCGGCGCCTCCGGGCAATTGGGCGACGCGCTCTCCCGCCGCCTCGCCGCGCTGGGCGCTGCTTTCACCGCCGTGCAACGGCCGGATTTCGATTTTGAAAAGCCGGAGACAATCGCCGCCTGCTTTGAAGCCGCCAAACCCAGCTTGGTGATCAACGCCGCCGCCTATACGGCGGTGGATAAGGCCGAGACCGACCAGGAAGCCGCGAAGGCCGGCAACCACACCGGCCCGCTGGCGCTGGCGAGGCTGTGCGAGGCGGCGGATATCCCCTTCATCCATGTCTCGACCGATTATGTTTTCGACGGCGACAAGGGCGCGCCTTATCTGGAGAGCGACCCCACCAACCCAACGGGTGTTTATGGCGCCACCAAGCGCGATGGGGAGCAAGCAATTCTCGCCACCGGCGCCAAAGCCGTCATCCTGCGCACCGCCTGGGTCTATTCCGCCCATGGCAAGAATTTCGCGCGCACCATGATCAATGCGGGGCGTAAGATGCCGGTTCTGCGCGTTGTGGCGGACCAGCGCGGCACCCCTACGGCAGCTGGTGACCTGGCGGATGCCATTCTCGCCATCACGGACAAGATTTCCGCCACGGGCTGGCAGCCTGAATATCGCGGCATCTTCCACGCTACCGGCGGCGGAGAGACCACGTGGCATGGCTTCGCCAGCGCCATTTTCGAGGACGCGGCGAAGCATGGCTATACGGCACCGGAGGTACAGCCCATCGCCACAACGGACTGGCCCACGCCTACGCGCCGCCCCCCCGATTCGCGGTTGGACGGCCATAAGCTCGCCAGCATCTTCGGCACGTCTCTACCACCTTGGCGCGAAACACTGCCTGGCGTGGTGGCTGATTTGCTGAGGCCAGACCAGCAAACATAACACAAAAATTATATGAATTCCGCTTCATACACGCCATGCGTGTTTAATGAGCGTTGCCATGTAACAAGGCGACTATGTATAGATAGACACGAATCGCAGGTGTCGTTGATCATTGAAAACGTGATCGTCCACAGTTCGCAAACAGGCAGTGAGGAGGAAGTTTAGGCTTATGTGCCCCGCTTCATCTCCAGGCACCGCAAACACCGGTGTCGCCATTCTCCTTTCCACCTTCAACGGGCGGGAGTTTCTGCCCGTCCAGCTAAATAGCTTCCTCGCCCAAACCCATGATCGCTGGGTTTTGCACTGGCGCGATGATGGCTCGTCCGACGATACGGTGGCCATCATGCGGGACTTCGCCGCCCGCGTGGGGCCGGATCGCTGTGTTGAATCACCCTCCTCCGGTCCGCATCTGGGCGCCGCAGCAAGCTTCCTCACCTTGCTCCGGGAAAGCATCGGCGCCATGGCGGTGGCTTTCGCAGACCAAGACGACGTGTGGCTGCCCGAAAAACTGCATTGCGCAGTGGAGATGCTGGCCGGCGCTGGCGAAATGCCGGCGCTCTATTGCGCCCGGCAATATCTGGTGGACGAGGCGCTGCGCGGCGCCAGGCTTTCAACCCGTTATCATGGCATGGCCGGGTTTCCAGCTTGCCTTACCCA
>JAGWOU010000309.1 GCA_028870815.1 Rhodospirillales bacterium
TCGGGTGGCGAATCTCGACACCTGAGGCACAAATAGCCGGTACGGCGAAACGTTTCGCGGTGCGGTGCAAAGAGAAAATTTGTTATAATATGCGCCGTGGCGGCTAACCGCCGCGCAGGCGGACTTTGGAATACCTTTGTTGATGCCGCCCAGGTTGAGAACGCGCTATTTAAACTGGCGATTACGGAAAGCATTGCCGCGGCGTTAACTCGTGGCTGAGAACGTCATTTAGCGTTGTGGGGCGATGTTAACTTTGGCCGGAATTACTGTTGAAACCCGGTAATATTGGTTGAAGCATTTCGGCTGGCTCCAATCTCTCTTTTATGGGAGGTTGGTTCCACGTCTGCCTGCCAAGGCCATTTTTGCCCGGGGCTGTAAAGGCCGGGGCTCCGATTATGGGGGCCAACAACAATGCGCGCGCCAATGCCAGATATCGTTTCTGAGCCCATTCGGGACATGCCGGCACAGCCGGATATAGGGCTTCGTCCGCCGGCACCGCTGGCACTGCTTTGCAATGCCCGCGAGGAGGATTACGCGCAGGCCGCGGAGATCGGCTTTACCCATGTTTTGCTCGACGATGCGTCCCAGATCAGCGGCGCAAGAGGCTGTGGGCTTGTGCCAGTTATCGCCCTTCAGGAGTTTGATGAGGAGACGCTTGGGGCATTGCAAGAGGCAGGCGCCGGAGGCTTTTATTTCCGCGCCGCACATCGGTTCGCGGCCATTTTTTGGTACGATCGCTTTGGCAACGCGAAGCAACGCAAGCCGGATGTGCTGCTGATCGCCGATATTCTGGGGGCTCGGCCGGAAGAAGTGGCGGCGCTGCGCGGCGCGGGGTTTGACCTTGCCACATCGTCCTCCTGCTACTGGGATTTCGCGTCCGGCTGGCTGAATCAGGATACGCTGCGGACAGAGTCGGTGGCGCCCGTTCTGGCGTTTGCCACACCGCCGGGTTCCGCGTCCTGGCAGCCGGTGGCGCTGAAGCGGGCGCTGCGGTTCTCCGCGATGTTTGCCCCGGCATGGGCCGTGGACTGGCGGTTCGTGTTTCAAGGCGACGAGGATATGAGACCGGAGCTGCGCGAGCTTTTGGCGCTGCGTGCGCAAATGGCGACATTGGTTGGGTGCCGCGCCGGGCGCGTGATTAGTGCGGCCGGTGCGCCCGTGGCGGTGTTTCTTCGCGGTTGTTTTGTTTCTGTTGCGAACGGCTCCATTGAAGCCAAGGCGGGGCAGCCGGTGGCGCATTTGCTTCCAATCATCGGCGGGGCGGGGCTGCGGGCGCTTGGCGGCGATGCCTTCAGCGCGACGGAGATGTTGACCACGGAGCCTGCTGAGGTGGCATTTTTCACAACTCTGCCTGCGGCGGAAATTTCCCTCCCCGCGCCCAAGCTGGATACCGGGGCGCCGCGTATCGCGATCGAGGCGATTTCTCCTCAGGTGGATGAGGGCCGGTTTCCGGCACGGCGCGTGGTTGGCGAGGCGGTGGAGGTTGAGGCGGACCTGATTGCGGACGGGCATGAATTGCTAGCGGCGGAGTTGCTGTACCGCGCTGGCCGGGAACAGGCTTGGCGTGTGGTGCCTATGCTGCCCGTTGGAAATGACCGCTGGCGCGCCAGCTTCCCCCTGGAATGGCTGGGGCGGTACGGGTTCGTGGTTCAGGCCTGGTATGACCGTTTTTCAAGCTTTGCCGACGGGCTGCGCAAGAAAATCGCGGCGGGGCTGAATGTCGCGTTGGAAATCCAGGAAGGGTTGCTGTTGGTGGATGAGGCGGCGGAAGCCGACAAGCGCCTGCGCAGCGTTGCCAACGAGCTTCGGGCGTTGCCGGCAGATGGGTTGCGGGAATGGCTGCTCAGCGAAGACCTGCGCAGCGCCATGCGGCATGCCTTGCCCAGAAAATTCTTAACCAAGTCACGTGAAATGCCGCTGGATGCGGAGCCGAGAGGCGCGCGTTTCGCCAGTTGGTATGAATTGTTTCCCCGCAGCCAGAGTGGCGATGCCACCCGGCACGGCACTTTTGCCGATGTGGTGGCGCAACTGCCCCGCATCGCCGCAATGGGGTTTGACGTGCTGTATTTCCCGCCGATCCACCCCATCGGCGCGGCGCATCGCAAGGGCCGGAACAATTCCTTAACAGCGGCCCCGGACGATCCAGGCAGCCCTTATGCAATAGGCAGCGAGGATGGCGGGCATGACGCCATCCACCCCCAGCTTGGCACGCTGGAGGATTTCCGGGCGCTTGTGGCGGAAGCCTCGGGCCATGGGCTATCCATCGCGTTGGACTTCGCCATTCAATGCTCGCCGGATCATCCCTGGCTGCGCCAGCATAAGGGCTGGTTTGATTGGCGGCCGGATGGATCTCTGCGATATGCGGAAAATCCACCCAAGAAATACGAAGACATCGTCAATGTCGATTTCTACACCGAGGCGGCGAAGCCCGATTTGTGGCTAGCTTTGCGGGATGTGGTGCAGTTCTGGGTCGATCAGGGCGTGCGCTATTTCCGCGTGGACAACCCGCATACAAAGCCGCTGCCGTTTTGGGAATGGATGATTGCGGATATCCGCTCGCGCCATCCGGATGCCATTTTTCTGGCCGAGGCGTTCACCCGGCCAAAGGTGATGTATCGTCTTGCGAAGATAGGGTTTTCGCAATCCTATACATATTTCACTTGGCGTAACGAAAAGCACGAGTTGACGGCGTATTTGGAGGAGTTGGCGAACGGCCCGGCGCGGGAATATTTCCGCCCCCATGTCTTTGTCAACACGCCGGATATCAATCCGCATTTCCTGCAAACCTCCGGGCGCGGCGGCTTTCTCATCCGGGCTGCCCTTGCCGCCACGCTCTCGGGATTGTTTGGGGTATATAATGGCTTCGAGCTTTGTGAAGCCGCACCTGTTCCCGGCAAGGAGGAATATCTTGATTCGGAAAAATACGAGATCAAGGCCTGGGATTATGAAAAGCCTGGGAATATTTCAGCGCAAATAACCGCCTTAAACCTGATAAGGCGCGAAAACGCGGCATTGCAGTCGCATCTCGGCGTTGAATTTCTGCCCTGCTCAAATGAGAAAATCATTTACTTCCGGCGGTTCGCGCCTGGCGCCAGCACGCTGCTGATTGCGGTGAGCCTGGACCCGCATACGGTACAAGAAGCGAGCATCGAGTTGCCACTCTGGAGGTTCG
>JAGWOU010000004.1 GCA_028870815.1 Rhodospirillales bacterium
TTGCCCTTGGCGTGTGGTCGATCGGCTTCGGCCTGTTTGTCTCGATCGGCCATCCCGCCGGGGCCTGATCTAAGGAGAATCCAATGTCCGCCACCATGATGCACGAACGATTCTGGACCGAGGAGCCCGGCTCCCGCCCCGGCTGGCGGAAGATCCGCACCCGGATCGGCGGCTTGCACTGCTCGCTATGCACAGGCACGATCGAGCAGGCGCTGGGCCGGTTGCCCGGCGTCGGCAAGGTCGCGGTCAGCCTGACCCATGAACAGGCGCTGGTCGAATTTGATCCCGCCGTCGCCGATCCAGGCCGGATCCTCGAGACGCTGAAGGCGATCGGCTACACGATCTCGGATCCCACAAAGCTTCGCAGCTACGAGGAGGAGGAACGCGACCTGCTGCGCGAGGCGCGGCGTTTTGTCGCCGCCGTCGGCCTCAGCCTCGCCGCGCTCGCGTTGATCGTCCGTGGCGGCGCACCGTGGAGCCTCGCCCTCACGGCCCTTGTTTTCGCCAGTTTGATCGGATTTGTCGTGCTGGTCTTGCGCCCTTCGGGTCCAAGGCACGCGCTCGGTGTTGCGGCCGGGATCGCCGGGGTGAGCCTCGCCCTGTTCGCATTACGAAACACCGGTACACTTGGCGGTGCGGCCCCCTGGCTCGCCGCCGGGATCGCCTTGACTATGGTGTTCGGCATCGGCCAGCATATCTTCATCATGGCGGTACAGGCCCTGAAACGCGGCATTCTCAACCAGCATGTGCTGCTGGAGATCGGCGCCTTCGCCGGACTGCTCGGCGGGGCGGTTGGGCTTTTCACGGCCCGGCCCGGCTATCCGACCGCTTCGTTCTTCGCGGTCACGACCATGGTCACGACTTATCACATCTTTTCGGAATGGCTGTCGCTGATCGTCAAGACGCGCAGCTCCCAGGCCGTAAAGCGGCTGCTCGATTTACAGCCTGATCTCGCGCGGGTGCGGCGCAACGGTGAGGAGGTTGAAATCCCGGTCGTGGCGGTGACCATCGGCGATTTTGTGCGTGTCCGTCCGGGCGAGCGTATCCCAGTCGACGGCGTGGTGGTCGAGGGATGGTCTTCGGTCGACGAAGCATTGGTGACTGGCGAACCCCTTCCGGTCGAAAAGACCACTGGCAGCCCGGTGATTGGCGGCGCGATCAACGGTAACGGCTCGCTGCTGGTTGAGGTTCGCACTGTCGGCGAGGAAAGCTTTCTACAGCGTGTGGTCCGGCAAGTCGAGGATGCACGGGCATTAAAGCCCGGTGTTCTGCACCTCGTTGATCGCATCCTGCGTGTCTACACGCCGGCGGTCCTGGCAATTGCCGCGAGCACTTTCGTCCTGTGGTTGGCTGTTCCGGCCCTGATCACCGGCCACCCCTTCACCGACCGGGCCATCTTCGCGGCGCTCACGGTGCTGGTCATGGGCTATCCCTGTGCGGTCGGTATCTCGGCGCCGCTCTCGATCGTGCGCGGTGCCGGCGAAGCAGCCGAACGCGGCGTTTTGATGCGGACTGGCGAGGCGTTCCAGACCTTCCGCAAGGTCAATGCCATCGTCTTCGACAAGACCGGAACCCTAACCGAGGGGCGGCCAACAATCCAGAAACTGGGCACCGCCGCCGGTTGGGACGAGGACAGTCTGTTGGCGCTGATCGCCGCGGCAGAGGCGCCATCCGAACATCCGCTGGCGAAGGCGCTCGTCAGGGGAGCCTTCGAGCGTGGCCTGGAGTTTCCCGAGATCACCGCGTTTCAAGCGATCGCTGGCAAGGGGGTCACGGGAACGCTTGCTGGGGTGCCAGTCATTGTCGGCAAGCCGTCGTTCCTGCAAGAATCCGGGATTGATCTCTCCTCCCTCGAGGGAATGATCACGGAGGCCCAGGCCAAGGGCCTGACCGTTATCGCCGCCGCAAAGGCGGGCAAACCAGCGGGTTTCGCTGGCCTCAGTGACTGGCCGCGCCCCGGCGCCGCGATGACGATCAAGGCGCTGCGGGATGCCGGACTCAAGGTCGTCATGCTGACCGGTGACAATATCCGGGCCGCACGCCAGATTGCGGCCGCACTTGGCATCGACGAGGTGATCGCCGATGTTCTTCCCGGTGACAAGGCGGAGGTGATCCGCAGATTACAGCGAGACCGCGGCAAAGTCGCCATGGTCGGCGACGGTATCAATGACGCACCGGCGTTGATGCAGGCGGATGTAGGCATTGCGATCGGCACCGGCACTGACATCGCTATCGAATCCGCTGATATCGTGATCATGCGTCCAGACCTCACCCTTATTCTTGAAGCCCGGAAGATCAGCGCCCGCAGCTACCGGAAGATGCTACAAAACGTCGCACTTGCCTTCTGCTTCAACGGCACCGGCATTCCGCTTGCGGCGACTGGCCTCATCTATCCGGTCTGGGCGATGGTTGCGATGGCGGCCAGCGTGACGCTGATCTTTGCCAATTCCCTTCACGGCCGCCTCGGCCTGCTGCTCGGCGCGATTGGCGGCGTTGGTCAGCAGACCTCATTGCAGTCAGTATCAGTTCCGCGCTCTTGAACTCTGGTCTTCCACGTATTTCGAAGAAATACCCACAAAAAATCCGGGACATCACGTTCGGAGGATCGTTCCAGAATGGATGGTTCTCGGCCAACCGCTAAGCCATTAACGTTCGAAGCATTGAAATAGCGGCCTGGGGATATGGAGCGTTGACACAAAGAATGAGGGGGTGGCGGCCAGGCGTTGTGCGTCATCGATGTCTTGCAGCATCCGCAGCCATGCTACACGGTAGCCGGTAAAATTCTTCTGCGTGTCGGCCAAAGCATCTTGGCTGGACCAGCGAACATGCACAAACGGCGTTGCTGGGCGGCGGCCCGCCATGCCGATAAGCCAGTAGCCGCCGTCAGTGGCGGGGCCAAATACAGCATCGGCGCCACGCAGGCATTGAAAGGCAGCTCGAATATCGCTGGTGTTAATGGCGGGGATATCGCTACCCACCAGCACCACCCGCCGGCGGGGGAAGCGCTTGAAGGCACGCTGCATCCGCGCGCCGAGATCGCCTTGCCCCTGGCCGATGCGCGTAAAGCCTGGCGCTGAAAAGCGCGCGTGATGATCCGGCGAGGCGGCGAGAATCAATTCGGCGCCCCGCAAGCGCCGCAAACGGCGCAGCAGCCGCGCCAACGTAAGGCGGGAAAAATTCAGGGCCGCGCGGTCGCCAACAGTCTGCGCCAAGCGGCGCTTACCCACGCCCAAGCGCGGAATACGCGCGAATACAATGACGATCGGGCGGCTCACCGGCGATAATCCTTCGCCAACTTAATCGCACTGGTACCGAGCAGAAATTGCATCAGCCGCCAGAGATTGAGCACCGCGCGGCGCAACCAGCCATCACGATCATAGGCGGCGGCGCTGGTGGTTACGGTCAGGTTCATTGGCCTCAGCCTGCCGCGCAAGCGGCGGGCGAGCACCACATCCTCCATCAGCGGCAGATCGGGAATGCCACCGATCTCTTCAAGCAGAGAGCGATGGATCAGCAATCCCTGGTCTCCATATGGCAAGCGCGCGAGCGCGCAGCGCAGCGCCACGCCGGCTTCCAGCAATCTGGCGCGCGGGTCGTGGCTATCGAAACGAAGCTTGCCGTACCAGGCCGTTGTTAAAAGTGCGCTTGAGCAACAGGCCTTAACCGCGTTGGGCCAATCCGTCGGCAAGCGCGAATCCGCGTGCAGCAGCCACAACCAGCCCGCCGGCGCGGCCAAGGCGCCCCGCCGCAACTGCCCGCCGCGCCCTGGCGGACCCGTGACAATTGTTGCGCCCGCCTTGGCCGCAATTTCAACGGTGCCGTCAGTGCTGCCGCCATCGGAGATAATGACCGCCGCAATAAGGGGTTGGCCCACTTCCAGGTCATGCAATAAAGCGGGCAGATGCGCCGCCGCATTAAGCGTGGGAATGACAATCGCAACAGAGCCACCGTTCATGGCTCAGCTTCCGATAAGATGGGGCGTGTCAACGTTTGCAACGCCGCCGCGCCGTACAGCGCGAATAAGCCCAGCATAATTGCCCCAACCGCCCGGCCATCGCCTTGCCCCGTGACGAAGGGGAGCAATCCGATCGCCAACACTGGCGCCGCATGGGAGCGCAGCAGGCGCAGGAGCAAAATGCCGGCGGCAACGCCTGCCGCCACCGCCAAGGGCGTGTTGCCCAGCAGATTGAGCAGCAGCGCGGCGACGCTGGCATTGAGCCCGCCAGCCAGCAACAGCACTGGTATCCGGCCGCGCCAAAGATGGTTCGCGCCCAGCACCATCCGGTCGAAGGCCAGCACCGCGAGCGGCGGAAACAGGATCAGCCGCCAGCCGCTGAACGCCGCCGCCAGGGCAAGTATGAGGACAAACAGTCCGTAGGCGCCAAGCGCCCTGCGGCGCCATTGCGGCGAAGCAAGCTGGCCACCGCGTTCCGTCCCGTTAAGAACGACATTGGTGGCGATTAGCAGCGTCACCGCCAGTGCAACGGATAGCGGATACGCGTAGCTGTGAATCGTGAGCACGATTGGCAGCAACCCGGCGGAAATGGCCGGCGTGATGGGCGAGCGCAACAGGGCCAAACTGAGAATGGAAGATGCGACACTCAGCGCCACTGGTACCACGCCAAACCCAAAATGCCGCGCCAGGAGCGTGCCGATGAACGCCGTAAGCACCGGCGTGAGCAGCAGATGTACCGGCGCCTTGGCCCATGGACCCGCCGGGTTGGTGAATACGCCATAGGCAAGCGCCGCTAGTTCAGGAAACAGCAATGGCAAATGCGTCAGCCATGCCAACGTAGCGATGACCGCCACGAATAATCCTGCAATAGCCTCGCGGATTTCGGTCCGCTTCATCCGCGCCGCCAACGGTGCAGCCTTTCCAGCCAGACCAGCGCACGCTTTGGCGCATGGTCCTGCCGCCATTTCCCCGCCACGGCGCGGATCGCCTCGGAGCGTGTAGGATAGGGGTAGATCACGCCGAGCAGTTTTTTCAGCCCCAGATTGTATTGCATGGCGATGATGAAACCGGTCAACATCTCCCCCGCATGGGCGCCTGCGATGGTCACCCCTAGAATTTTGTCGCTGCGCGGTTTGGTCAGCACCTTTACGAAGCCGACGATGTCACCCTCGGCTATGGCCCGGTCAAGCTCCGAAAAATCGTAGCGCGTGACCTTGTATGCAATGTGCCGCTCCACCGCCTCGCGCTCGTTCAGCCCCACGCGCGCGATCTCGGGCGATGTGAAGGTGACGGCTGGAACAGCCGTATAGCGCGGGCGCAGCCGCCAGAACGGGGCCAACAATGCATTCAGCGCCGCGAAGCCGGCCTGATACCCCGCCATATGGGTGAACTGGTAGGGCCCGGCCACGTCGCCGCAGGCGAAGATGTTGGGGTAGAGCGTTTGCAGCCAGGGATTGGTCTCGATGGTGCCTGGCTTATTCAGCGGGAGTCCCAACGCCTCCAACCCGTAGCCACTGATGCGCGGCTTGCGGCCGACAGCCAGCAGCAGCCGGTCAAACGGCAGATCGCATGCGCCATCCGGACCTTCCACGCGCAACATTCCGGGTTGCGCGGCAATGGGGCGGTGCGCTGTCAACAGCTTTACCCCGTTCGCCGACAGGGTCTCCGCCATCAAAACAGAAACCTCGTCATCCTCGCGCAGCATCAGGCGCGGCGCGGCTTCCACCACCGTCACCCTGCTGCCAAGCTGGGCGAAGGCTTGCGCCATCTCACAGCCGATCGGCCCACCGCCCAGGATGACCAACCGCGCGGGCAGCGCCTCGATGTCCCACAGCGTTTCCGAGGTGGCGTAGGTGCAATCCGCCAGCCCCGGGATAGGCGGGATGACCGGCGCGGCCCCAGCGGCGATGATGATGGCGCGAGTGGTGATCTTGTCGGATCCGGCGCGCACCTGCCAAGGGCTTTCGATGAAGGCTTGGCCGTGGCGCACATCCACGCCCAGCGCCGCGTACCGTTCAATCGAATCATGCGGTGCTATGCCAGCGATGGCTGCCGTCACGGCCGCTTTGGCCTGGGCAAAACCCAACCCCGCGCGGGCGGCGTGCAGCAGCGCCTTGGAGGGAACGCAGCCGGTATTCAGGCAGTCTCCGCCCATCGCGGCACGCTCGATAAGCGTGACCCTGGCCTTGAGCGCGCTGGCCACATAAGCCGCCACCAGCCCCGCCGCACCGCCGCCGATCACCACGATATCACAGTCGAAACGTTTTGGTTTTGTCCAGCGCGCATAAAACCGCCTTGCGGTTAGCGCGTCGCGCAAGCGCGGTGCCAGCAAAGGCAGCGCCGCCAAGAGCACCAACCCCGTCACCAAGCGGGGCGTTAGAATGGCGCCGTGGCTAGCCAAGCCGCCCAGGCTAGCGCCGGCATTCACGTAGATGATGGTGGCGGGCAGCATGCCGATCTGGCTGGCCAGGTAGAAGCCGGACAGTGACAGGCTGGTGAGTCCCGCCAGCAGATTGACCGCGAAATAGGGAACGGCGGGCACCAGCCGCAGCGAGATCAAATAGAAGACACCATCTTTGGCGATGCCCGCATCGATGCGCGCAGACCAGCCAGGAAACCGCGCCAGCGCAAAACCACGCAGCAAATAGCGCGCAGCCAGAAACGCCAGACTGGCGCCAATGGTCGCGGCGAATGAGACCAATATGCTGCCTTCCACCACACCAAACAGCGCGCCGCTCGCCAGTGTCAGCACCGTGGAGGCGGGCAGAGAAAGCGCGGTGAGCGCAACATACGCCAGAAAGAACAATCCGGCCGCGGCAATGGGGCGCGCCTCCACATTGCCGTGCAGTGTGCCGATTTCCCCGCTGATCCAGCCCGGCCCTAGATAATGCTCTCCCGCCGCCAGAACGGCGAAGAGCAGCACCAGCCCGGCAAGCAAAATAAACCGGCGGCAAATCATCGCACACTCATGCAGGAGGACGCGCCGAACACGCAGAAGCGGGCACAATGCGGGTGGTCGAGGGTGACGGGCTTTGCCGCTTCGGCCAGCGTGCAGCCCAGATCGAAGCGCGGCTCGAACGGCAGCAAGGTGCAGGCGACGATCGATACATCCAGCCCCCCCTTGCGTTGCACCACCATCCGCGCGGTGCGGCACATGACATCCGCCCCAAGTGGGCGCAACGCCCTCCAGGCTGCTTCACTCACACCGGGTGCTGCGGCGGGCACGCTCATCTCCGGGAACAGCACCAGATGCTGCGCGTCATAGGCGTCGATGTCCCAGCTCTGGCCGCGGAACAAAGCCGCGAACCCGGCGCGGGTGGCGGCCTCATCTTCCTCGGCGGGGTCAAAGCGGGCAGCGATGGAGGGCACGAAGCCAGCCGCCAGCAATGCCGAAACCCCCTCCAGCGCCGGGGTCCAGGCGCGCGGGCCACGCAAGGCCGCGTGCCCTGCTTCCGTGTAATGGTCCAGCGAGACGCGCAGATGCAGATCCCGCCCGGCAAGCTTGCGTAACGCTGGCAAATGGTGGCGCAGCGGGGTCATCGCATTGGTCAGCACCAGAACGCGCAAGCCGCGATCGAGAGCGGCTTCGAGCATCTGCATGATCTCGGGATTCATGAAGGGCTCGCCGCCGGTGAATGCCACTTCGCGCAGCTCCGGGTGACGCCAGGCGGCTTCATCCAGCAAGCTGCGAACGGCGGCAAGGCTAAGCCAGGACAACGCATCATTGCGCGGGCTGCTCTCGATATAGCAGTCCTTGCAGGCCAAATTGCAAAGCGTGCCGGTGTTGAACCATAGCGTCTCCAGCCGCTCCAGCTTCACCTGCGCGTCCGGCTTGGGCATGTCGGGCAAGGGCGTGGCGGTGGCCGCGCGCTCCGCATGCGGCAGGATATCGAGGTTCGGCCAGATGCCGGTTTCCAGCGCCTGCGCATAGTCCTCCGGCAGGCCAGCCACGCGCATGGCGGCGGCGGCTTGCCCGTAATCGTAATGCAGCGGGTGCAGGGTAAAAGCCAGATGATCGTCCTGGTCTTCGACGATGGCGTACCAGCCGCGCGCTGTTCCGTCATTGGCGGGTAGGCCGATGGCGCCCGCATTATGCCAAACCCGGCCATCCTTCAGGGCGCGCGTGAAGGGCAAGCCGCAATGGCCGGCGATCACGCCATCCGTCCCAACCAAATCCAGTTCCTGGGCGAAAACCTCGTCCGGGTCCGAGGCAAAGAGAAACCGGTTGATCCGGCTGGGCGCGCCATGAAGCGCCGCCAGACGGTGGCGGCCCAGACGCAGATCCAGCCGCTGGGGCAACGCCGCCATCCAGGCGCGGTCGTCATCGCCCACCCGCGCGCTGGCGTAGGCAAACCAGGCCGCGGAGAGACGGTCGCAGGCCGAGCCGGGCGTGAAGCCGCAGCCGCAATCGGCCGCGCCTTCGGCGAGTTGCTCCTCGCAATTGCCCATCACTGTGGGGATGCCGGCTTCGCGGATCAGCGCCAGGCAGGGGACCGGATCGGCGCCATAAGCCACGATATCGCCGGTGCAGATCATCCGCTCCGGCGGGATGCCATGGTGCCGCGCGGCAGTGAACAACGCTTGCAGTGCCTGGAGATTGCTATAGACGCCCCCAAATAGCAGCGCTTTGCCGGTCAGGATCAATTCAGACATTCGGGACCAGGTTTTCCAGCGCCAGCCCGCGCGCCTCGACGCCGCCGCGCAGACGCCAGACCAGGATCGTGACCGCCCCCAGCGCCCAGGCGGCCGCCAGCAGCAGCAGCGCGGCGGCCATGCTGCGCGCGCCGACATACCCCACCACGAAGGGCGAAAGCGCCGCGCCGATGCGTCCCACCGTCACCGACACCCCGATGCCGGTGGCACGCAGCGCGGTGGGGAAGAGTTCGGAGAAGGTTGGATAGGCGGCGATCCAGCTGCCAGTAGCGAGCAGATTGACCAAGGCGAAGCCCAGCATGATCGCCCCGGCGCCCAGCGAGGTCACGGCGGCAAATCCCACCAGCCCCAGGGCGGTGGCAAGGTAGAAGCCGCCCACCGTCCAACTGCGCCCCACACGGTCCAGCAGCCCGGCCGCCGCCAGCCCGCCAAGGGCCGCGCCCACGCTGCCTGCCAGATAGAACAGCGGCAGCGAAGCGGGCGGCAGATGCAGCGCCGGCAGCACGACGATGGGCAGGAACGCAAACAGCCCGTAATAGCCCGTGGCCTCCGCGAAATCGAGCGCAGCGCCCAGCATGAGGCGCCCCGGATATTGTCGCACTAGGCGCGAAAACTGCCCGGCCTCGCGCTTCACGCGCGCAATCACCGGCGGTGCTGAGGCCGGGATAAAATTGGTCAGCCCAGCTTCTATGCCCTCGACGATGGCTCGCGCGTCGTCTCCCCGCCCGGCTTCTAATAACCAGCGCGGGCTTTCGGGCAGATGGCGGCGGAACCAGGCGGCGGACAGCGCCACCAGGCCCCCGATCCCAAACACCACGCGCCAGCCAAACTCTGGCGGCAACGCCGAGAAGACCAGCCAAGCCAGCAGCGCCGCGACAAAACTGCCCAACGGCCAGAAATTCAGCACCAGGGCCGCCGCCCGCCCGCGTGAGCGGCTGGGCACCAACTCGGTGATGGCGGCATTGATGGCCGAATATTCCGCGCCCACGCCAATGCCAGCAATGAGCCGCAAGGCGAGCAGGCTGGCGAGGTTTGGCGCGAAGCCCGTGGCCAATGTCGCCAGCCCATACACCACCAGACTGACCAGAAACACGCGGCGGCGGCCGAACCTATCGGAGAGCACGCCAAAACCGGACGCGCCGAGCATAAGTCCCACAAACCAGGCCGCCAGCAGCAGGGACATACCATCGCTCCCCAGATGAAAGCGGTCGCGTAGCGCGCCCATCACATTGCCGATCAGCGTGACCTCAAAGGCGTCCAGCGCCCAGCCGAGGCCAAACAGCAGCACGGCCATGGTGTGAAAGCGGTTCCAGCGCAGAGTGGAAAGTGTGTCGAGTAGGGCGGTGTCGTTTGGCGTTTCCATGCCGGCTCCAAAAGAATGGCTCAAACTGTTCTTCGCGCGCGTGGAGGCAAAGGTTACAGCCTCTCCGAGAAATAATTGTAAGGGCCGAAGCATCCCGGCCTGTTTGAGGCGGCATGCCAACGAGACAGCTTGGTAAAAAAACAGTGGACCGCGTCTTTTAATATATCGATCGTTCTATTATGTATAGGCCGCCACCAGGAATCCATTATGTCCCGTCCACGTGTCCTCAATGATGATGAGTTGCTCGACCGCGCCCGCGATATTTTCTGGCGTCAGGGCTATGCCGCCACGTCTCTGCGCGACCTGACAGCAGCGACCGGCCTGAGTTCCGCGGCACTATATAACCGGTTTGGCGACAAGGCCGGCCTGTTCCGCGAAGTTCTGCGCCGCTACGCCGATACCGGGCTCAGCGCCGAACGCCTGCCGCGCTTGGCGGCCCTGCCAGACCCCCGTGCCGCCATCACTGGGTTTTTTGAAGATCTGCTCGCTCTGTCCGAAGCGGCGGACACGCCGTCCGGCTGCCTGCTGATCAACACCGTCCTGGATGGCGGCGCCGAGGCGCCGGAGACCCGCGCGCTCGTGCGTGAGCGCCTGGGCGAGGTGGAGGTTTTTCTGCGTGCACAGACTGAGCGCGCCAAGGCCAAGGGGCTGTTGCCCGCGAGGATCGACCCGCCGGTTGCCGCCGAGGGGCTGTTCGGCACGGTGCTGGCGCTGCGCGTGATGGCCCGGCTGGACCCCGACCCGGTTCGCCTGCGCCGCCTGATCGCGGCAGGGCTGAGCCCGCTTGGCCTGTCCGTGCCTGCCGCGACTTCACCATAAACGGAGAGATGGTTATGCCCGCCCCCCTGCATGGCATTCAAGCCTGTGTGTTCGACGCCTATGGCACGTTGTTCGATTTCGCATCGGCGGCCGCGCGCTGCCCGGATATTCCCGATACCGCCCGCGCCCCTTTGAGCGCGCTTTGGCGGGACAAGCAGCTGCAATATACGTGGCTGCGCGCCTTGCAAGGTGCCTACGCCGATTTCCGGCAGGTGACGGCGGAGGCGCTGGATTTCGCGCTGGAGACGCTGGGCCTGGCCTCGCCCGCCAGGCATGCGGCCCTGATGGCGCTCTATGACACGCTGGACGCCTTTCCCGAAGTCGCTGCGCTGCTGAAAACTCTGCGCGCGGCAGGGTTGAAAACCGCCATTCTCTCCAACGGCACGCCGGACATGCTCACCAGTGCCATCAGCAGCGCCGGGCTGGACGGGCTGTTCGATGAGGTGCTCTCGGTGCATCCGCTGCGTACCTACAAGACCGACCGGCGCGTGTACCAGTACGCGTTGGACAAGCTTGGCCTGCCCGCCAGCGCCATCAGCTTTCAATCCTCCAATGGTTGGGACGCCTATGCCGCGGCGGATTTCGGCATGCGGGTGGTCTGGTGCAACCGCTATGGCCAAAAGCCCGAGCGCCTGCCTGGCCGCCCCGCCCGTGAGATCACCTCCCTCGCCGCCTTGCCCGCCTGTCTGGGACTGGGCGCTTCTTAAACCGCGACAACATCAGGAGCCTTATAAATGACTGCTGAAGCCAAACTCTCTCTGCCCGCGCTCACGCTTGAAACCGCGCCGCCGCCAGCGCGCGCCGTACTGGACACCGCCAAAGCGCAGGTAGGGTTCATTCCCAACATGTATGCCAACATGGTCAATTCGCCCGGCCTGCTGCAAACTTACCTGGATGGCTATGCCCGCTTCCGCGCTGAGTCCGGCTTTTCCCCGGTCGAGCAGGAGGTGGTATTTCTGGTGATCAGCCGGGCCAACGGCTGCAATTACTGCACCGCCGCGCACAGCATGATCGCCGATAAAATGTCCAAAGTCCCCGCCGATGTCTTGGCGGCACTGCGCAGCGGCACTGCTATCAACGATCAGAAACTGGCCGCGCTCGCGACTTTCACGCAGGTCATGTTCGACACGCGCGGGCTGCCAACTGAGAAAGATCTCGAAGCCTTCCACGCTGCCGGATATACCGACCGCCATGCGCTGGAGATCATTCTCGCCATGGCGGTGAAGACGCTCAGTAATTACGCCAACCATCTCTTCCATACCGAAGTGGATGAGATGTTTGCTGGCTACCGCGTGAGCTGATTTTTGTGTTTGGGCGTGCCATGTGCACGCCCAAACACACCCATGGCAGGGAAATGCAAGGAAGTCGTAACGATAACGATCACTCACGTACTCCGTTTGCAGAAACGGGCGATCAACGCATCAAGCGACAGTAGCCCGCCGCCTTGGGAAATCAGCACCAGCATCATCGCCGCCCACTGGATATGGGTTGGCCAAGCTTGTGGGTAGACGAAGATTTCGATGACCGCCGTCATCCCCAGTAGCGCCAGCGCGGCGAAGCGCGTACCCAGGCCCAGGAGCAGCAAGGGCGGCATGACCACCTCCTGCGTTACCGCCATATAGGCTGCAAAGGTGGGTGGCAGTAGCGGCACCTGATAGGAATTGGCGAACATGTAGAGCGTGGTATCCCAGTTTGAGAGATGCGTCTGTGCCGAGCTCCAGAATACCTGCGCCAATGCCACGCGGGCGGTGAGCGCCACCAGCCAGTAGGGGATGCGGCTGAATAAACCGATGATCATATCAACCAACCGGAGTGGTTGCGTCATTATCGAGGCGGACATGGTAGCTCCTCTGTTGCTTTTGGGGTGATGCCGCTGAACAAGCCGTATGAGAGCAGCAGCCCCAGGGCTTGGGCAGCTTCTTCTTCGCCGATAACGGCAAGCGCTGGGTCTAGCGGAAAGCCGCTTGCCAGTGTCAGCGCGAGATCGAACATTGCAGGTGAAAGCTCGATGATCTCCAATGATCCGCGCGGACGGAGGATGATAAGCGGGGCAACGCTGTCGTCAGGTAGTATACCGGCCAAGCGGTTATCATCTTCCTCCAGAACTGCCGCCCAAATAGCTTGCGCGTCTCGGCGTAGCGCCAGCAGCGACAGCGACGGATGGCCTATAAAACTGAAACTCTCCGGCGCGTGAACCAAGGTTTGCGGGTCGAGCGGGGGAGTTTCTGCGGCATGCAGGGCGTGATGCACCGCCCAGTCCAACCAGGCTACATCGGCAAGATAAGGTAACTGTCCTGCCAATGTGCTGGCGGCCAGATAGGCGGGAAAGGCCTCGCCATAGAGATGCAGATCGGCATTACGCGGCGGTTGAGCCAAGACAAATTGCTCAGCATAGGCATAGAAACAATCCTCGCCGATCAGTTTGAGCGTTGCGGGAAAGGCAAGTTTCAGCGTCAGAGTAAGATTGCCGCGCACATTATTGCGATATACCGCCAGACCATTTGGCGTTTCGTTTGTGGATATAGCCAGCAACGCCGCTTGAAATTTCTTCTGCCGGTCACGCAACGAGTACACGGTCCGCGCTCCTTGCTTGGGCGTCGAGACGGGTCTGCGCCAGTGCGGCTTCTTCCAGCAGCACACTCAGCGCGGGCAGACGGGCGTCACGCTCGATCATTACCGGACACGGGCCGATGATACGTAGCGCCTCATCAAATAGTGCCCACACAGCCGGGGAAATCGCGCAGTCATGCGTGTCTAACAGCAACCCTGCTGATTCGGCCTCGCCGGGCATGTGACCAGCGAGATGATACTCCGCCACCGCCTCACGCGGGAGCGCCCGCAGATAGGTTTGCGCATCCCAGCCGTGGTTATGGGCGGATACGAAAATATTGTTGATGTCGCAGATCAGGCCACACCCGGTGCGGCGCGAAACTTCCGCCAAAAAATCCGGCTCGGGAATTGTTGATTCTGGAAAACTCAGATAGGTCGTAGGGTTTTCAACAAGAATCTGGCGTTTAAGCACGTCCTGCGCATGTGTCACGTTACGGCAGAAAATCTCCAGACTTTCCTCATGCAACGGCAGCGGCAGCAAATCGGCCAGATGCGTTCCGTCCGCACCCGTCCAGGCCAAGTGCTCCGAGACCAGGAAGGGGGCGATACGATCGGCCAATACCTTAAGGCGTTCAAGATGCGTGTCGTCCACGCCTGTAGCACTGCCAAGCGAGAGCCCGACCCCGTGCAATGACACCGGATAATCAGCACGCACGCGCTCCAAAACAACGAGCGCCGGGCCGCTGAAATAATTCTCGCTGTGCACCTCCACCCAGCCGGTTGAAGGTTGCATGGCAAGAAAATCGGTATGGTGCGGCAGGCGCAATCCGATTCCGGCGGAAGCTGACGCAGGCATCTTCATATCCTTTGAAATTACGGGTGGGCGGTCGCTTGATGGCGCAGCGCGCCGTACACCCAGCCCATCTGCGCGCCAAAGATCATGTGCAACATGAGTGTCGCCACGGGTGCCATCAGCCCAAGATTCAGGCCAAACAGTCCGGCGCCGGCCATTGGCATGAGCACGACCATCATCATCAGCCAAGCGCCGGTGGCGAATACGATCCCTTTCAGCCAATAAGGGCCCGGCAGGGAGCGGGCGAGGCAGGCGAAGAGCACACCCCAAGCAACTGTGCCGATAAGAAAGTGGGCACACCATGCCAAAACCGCGCCACCCAGCATATGGCCTAGCATGGCAATGACATCCAGTTGCGGCATCACGCCCATCATCTGCTTCATGAGCATCAGCACGGAAAGCGTGATGGTGGCGGCAAAGCCGGCAATCAAGCCGCTCGATACTTTGTTCATGATAAACTCCTGTGTCCGGGTATTGGAGGCAATGGCGCCGCCTTTGGGGCAGGCGCCGTGCCAAAGTTACGAGGCTTTGCCCGGTGTCAGGGAACCGCCGGCGATCTTCTCGCAATCTCCCTGCGGCAGCAGTACGAAGGAAGCAGGGTCGCGCGCCATCGTCGCCTGCCCCGCGCAGGAATGGGTGCCGGCGGCGCAGTCATTTCGCCCAATGGCGTTCACGCCATAGCATTTCTGCAAATGCTCGGCGGCCATCTTCGCCTTGTTGGCTTGCTGCTGGGGGGACATGGTCTGGGCGGAGGCAACAACCGGCGCTGCGGCGGCAATGCCGATAGCGGCGGTGAGAATTTTGGCGGTCAGGTTCCGGCGATCCATGATTTAACTCCTTGCTGAAGCGCAGCCGCAAACAGGCTGCATCTCATTGTTCGCCGGCAAGGAAGCAAAGGTTACAGGCTGCGCAAAAATATTATTCCGTATCAGCCGAAGATGCGGCGGGGGCATGGAATGGCTGCATCAACAGCGCCGTCAGCCGCGAATCGCCCGGCGCGCGGAACAGCTCTATTCCTATGTCCATGGCCATATGCCCCAGCTTGGGTTGGGCGCGGTAGGTGCCGAACAGCCGGTCCCACCAGGGCAGATTGAAGCCGTAATTGCTGTTGGTCTCCGCGCACAGCACGGAATGATGCACGCGGTGCATGTCGGGTGTCACCACCAGCAGGCGCAGCAGCCGGTCCAGCCCTGCTGGCAAAGCGAGGTTGCTATGATTGAAAAGGCCGTGGCGTTGAGGATGATCTCAAACATCAGCACGGCCAGGGGCGGCGCCCCCAGCGCCAGCACAACAGCCATTTTAATCAGCATTGAGAGCATAATCTCAAAAGGATGAAACCGCGCGCCAGAGGTGACGTCCAGGTCAAGATCGGCATGATGCATACGGTGCAGCCGCCACAGCACGGGAACTTTATGGAACACCCAATGTTGTGCGTAAATCGCCAGATCCAGCGCCAGCAGCGCTAGGATAAGGTTCACCCAGCCCGGCAGCGCCATCAGGTTCAGCACTCCCCAGCCGCGTTGCGCCGCGAGCAGCGCCACGTCCAGCGCCACTACTGGGAAGGCCAGCCGAACCGCCAGCGCGTCCACCAGCGTGATGCCGAGATTGCCTGGCCAGCGGCGCAGCCTTGGCTGCGTGCGCGTCCGGCGTGGCCAAACCGCCTCGGCGCCCGCCAGCAGAGCCAGCAGGCCGAGTGAAAGCCCGATCCGCAGATGGGCTGCCTCAGCGAGAACCGAAGACATCATTTGCTCTCATGGCGGCAAATTCGGTGCCCATGAAAAAATATTCAACCCCCGTGTAACCTTGCCGCGCCTGAACGCGAACAGTTTCATAGCGGCACCCGGATGGTTCGGCGGCCGCCCATAGAAAAAGGATATCCGTGATGAACTTCAAAGCCTCGATGCTCACTTTGGGTGCCGCTGTCTCGCTCGGCGGGCTTGTTGCCGCCACCACGCCGATGCTGGCCCGCGCCGCTTGCGCCGGGCAAAGCATGTCCAGCTGTGCCGGTAAGACCGGCGCGTGTGCCGGTAAGACTGGCGCCTGCGCTGGCAAGACCGGCGCCTGCGCAGGCAAGTGCAAAGCCAATTAATGACGCTCAGGCGCGGGCCGTGTGCCCGCGCCTCCCTGCTCTGGAGACAAGCCTTGATCCGACATGCATCGCTGGCCGCCTTATGTGGCATTGCCCTTTTCACCGCGCCTGCCGCCGGCGCCGCCACCATCCAGCCCTATACCCAGGCTGCTTACAACGCGGCACTGCAGAACGGCACGCCGTTGGTGGTGCATGTCGAAGCGAGCTGGTGCCCAACTTGCAAGGAGCAGCAGGCGGTATTGCATGGGCTCGAGTCCGATCCGCGCTACGCGAAGGTAGAAATCCTGGATGTGGATTTTGACGCGCAGAAGCCCGTGGTGCGGCAATTGCACGTGCAGATGCAGAGTACGCTGATTGCCTACCACGACGGCACGGAAGCCGCCCGCGTGACCGGTATCACCTCCAAGGCGGATATCGAGAGACTATTGAACTATGCGGTGAAGGGCTGAGCCATGTTCGCTGCGGCCGGTTTCGCGTTGCTGGCAGGCTTGCTGTCCACGCTCTCTCCCTGCGTTGTCCCCGTGCTGCCGCTGGTGCTGGGGGCGGCAGCCTCGGCGCATAAAGCCGGACCGCTGGCTCTGGCCGGCGGCGTCGCCCTAGCCTTTACCGCGTTAGGGCTATTTGCCGCGACACTGGGCTTCTCGCTGGGGCTGAACCTTGGCGCCTTCCGGCTGCTGGCGGCGGGGCTGCTTCTGGCTCTCGGCGTGGTGCTGCTCATCCCCGATGCACAAACACGGCTCGCCACGGCCACCGGCCCGTTCGGCAATTGGATGAATAACCGGTTTGGCGGCAAGACGGGTACAGGCTGGCGCGGGCAATTTGGCATCGGGCTGTTGCTTGGCAGCATCTGGACACCTTGCGCCGGGCCCACTCTGGGCGCCGCAACCCTGCTTGCCGCTCAGGGTAAAGATTTTTCTCAGGTGTTGGCGGTGATGCTAGCCTTTGGCATTGGCACGGCGCTGCCGCTGCTGGGGCTGGGCATCCTCTCCCGCGCCACGCTGCAGCGCCTGCGCGGCGGCATGATGGGGGCTGGCAAAACTGGAAAAACCCTGCTCGGTGGGGGGCTAGTGGCCGTGTCTTTGCTGATGCTCACGGGGCTTGATCATCCACTCGAGACGTTGCTTACCAATGCTTCCCCTGCCTGGCTCACCTCCGTCACGGCGAGGTTCTGATGGACGCACAGATAAGAGCCGCAATGGAACTGGTGGCCGCCCTGGGCGAGATGGAAAATGCCGGGCGCAACATTGTCACCACCTTGCTCGACGGTGCTCCTTTCGTGGCGCTCGAGC
>JAGWOU010000310.1 GCA_028870815.1 Rhodospirillales bacterium
CGCGATGGCCATGCCTTCGATGAGGCAGAACGGGTCGGCCTCGATGATCAGACGGTCGGCAAAGGTGCCGGAGTCGCCTTCATCGGCATTGCAGACGATGTATTTCTGATCAGCCTTGGCCGTGCGGACGGTTTCCCATTTGATGCCGGTGGGGAAGCCCGCGCCGCCGCGGCCACGCAGACCAGAATCCTTGACCGCCGCGCAGATTGCCGCCGGCTCAAGCGCGCGGGCCTTTTCCAGCCCCTTGAAACCATCATGCGCCTGATAATCGGCGAGGCTTAGAGGGTCGGTGATGCCGCAACGGGCAAAAGTGAGGCGCTGCTGCTTGGCGAGGAAAGGAATCTCCTCAACCAGGCCAACGGCCTTGGGGTGACCCGCCAGATTATCCGCAAACAAACCCGGCACGTCCGCCAGGGTCATCGGGCCAAAGCCCACGCGCCCCTGCGCCGTCTCGATTTCGACCAGCGGCTCCAGCCAGAACAGGCCACGAGAACCATTGCGGATGATGCTGACATCCACGCCACGCTCGGCCGCCTGGGCGGCAATGGCGGCGGCAAGCTTGTCGCTGCCGAGGGCAACGCTGACGCTGTCACGCGGTACAAAAATACGCATTAGACTGCTTCTCCGGCAAGAGCTTCAAGACCCTGCAAATCCACCCTCGCGTGAAGATCGCCATCAAGCATCGCGCTGGGGCCGCAGGCGCAAAGCCCAAGGCAATAGACGGATTCGACGGTAAGCCGCCCGTCCGGCGTGGTGCCGCCCCATTTGAGGTTCAGCGTCTCCAGGAATTTCTGCGCCTGAGCTTCCGACCCCATGGATTGACAAGCCTCCGCGCGACAGATTTTGAGCACATGGCGGCCATGCGGCGCCTGGCGGAAGTCATGATAAAAGGAGACAACGCCATATACCTCGGCGCGGCTCACGTTCAGCGTTTGCGCCACGAGACGGATCGCGTCATCGTTGATGTAGCCAAACTCCTCCTGCAACGCGTGCAAAATGGGCAACATCGGCCCTTCAAGCTGCAAATACTTGGCGATAATGCCCTCGGCGCGGCTAGTGTCCCAATCAGGAGTCATAGAGTAGGTGGTTCCCGGCATAATGATTTGTTGCTAATTTTGGCGCAAAACGATTTGCAAAACAATCCCAAGATACAGTGGTGCGATAGCAAAAGCCTATTAACGAGCGATTTCACCCTCAACAAGAGCCAACAAAGCCGCCGTTAACGGCGATAGCGGCGACCGCTCCGCGATCACAAGCCCTACCTTATGCACTTCCTCCGGCTGGACGATCGGAATCGCGGTTAGCTCATCCTCAAGACCAAATACCCCCACCAGCTTTTCAGGCAATACACACGCCCACCGCCTGGTTTTGACGTGAGAGACCAGAACCAGGATGGAATTGGATTCAAGCACCGGCACAATAGCGCCCCCGGCCTGCGCCAGCAACCGGTCGATAATACGACGATTCTGCATATCTGGCGTAAGCAGGCAGAGGGGGATTGCCGCGATTTCGGCCCAGTTCACCTTTTCCCTGTCGCCCAGCGGCGCGTCCCTGGTGGTGAGCAGGTAGTAGCGCTCGTCGTAAAGCGGGATAACCCGGGTTTTGGCGACAGGCTCATTGTCCAGATAAGTTATGCCAGCATCGATCTCGGCATTCATCAGGCGCTGGAGCAATTCAGCGGACGTGCAGGTCTGCACGTTAAAGCGCACATTGGGGTGAAGCGCCCGGAATGGCGTGGTAAGCTCCGCCACCACCGCCAGCGCCGTGGGGATAACTGCAAGACGCAACACACCCCTTAAGCCGTGCCTGAGACTGGTTACCTCCTCATGCATGGCGCGGACATCGCTGGTGATACGCCTGGCCCAGTCCAGCATCACCTCCCCTTCCGGCGTGAAACCCTGAAAACGGGAACTGCGGACGACCAGGGGGAGCCCGACAATATCTTCCAGCGCCCGGATGGCGGCTGAAAAGCTCGGCTGGGTGACGCCGCAAGCCTCAGCCGCGCGGCCGAAATGCTTTTCTCGCGCCAAAACGATCAGATATTCGAGTTTAGGAAGAATGAAGCGTCTCTTTTGGAAAGAGGGTTGCAAGCAGAGATGCGAGTTTATAGAAACGGATACAACCTCAAAGCAAAATCAGCAATACAGGGTTCCGGGTTCTCCCAGTCTGGGCGGCCTCGCCCTTGACAGGTGCATTCGGGGCGTCAATTATTGGCATGCCACATGCCAAAGGACTCCGACCTGCGTGACGTTTTGCGGGCGGTTTTTTCTGGCCGAGGATTCGCTGAGGATGATCGCCGTTCCAGCTTGAGTTTGAGGTGCAGGCTGGCTTGGCGAATTTGGGGATGAAACGACCGGGCATGGAAAATCTGCAGGATTCTATAGATTATCGGCAGCTTGTGGAGGGAGCCGGTGACGCGATCATTGCTTCCGACGCACAAGGAGTGATCTGCTTATGGAATGCCGCCTCTGCGCGCATTTTCGGCTTTTCTTCCGATGAGGCCATTGGCCAAAACCTGGACATTATTATTCCGGAACGACAGCGGCACCGCCACTGGACCGGTTATGACGCGACAATGGCCAGTGGCATCACCCGGTACGGCACGACGCTGTTGAAAGTACCAGCGCTGCATAAGGACGGGAGAACACTCTCAATCGCGTTTACCGTGACTCTGCTTAAAGCGGCAGACAAGGTTACGCATGTGGTCGCGATCGTCCGCGACGAAACAGCCCGTTGGAGCGAGGAGCGCGATTTGCGCCGGCGCCTGAGGGCATTTGAGGACGCCGCCGGCCAGGCCGGCGGCACGGACAACTGACAGTACGGCAAAAGGGAGAAGGTTAATGAGTGGACCACTCGAAGGCGTTAAGATTATCGATTTCACGCACGTGCAGGCTGGCCCTGCCTGCACGCAGCTTCTGGCTTGGTATGGTGCTGACGTCATCAAGGTCGAGCGGCCGGGTTCTGGCGACGTGACCCGCAACCAGCTCCGCCACGTTAAGGATGCTGACGCGCTCTATTTCACTATGTTGAACTCCAACAAGCGCTCCCTCACGTTGGACACCAAGACCGCGGAAGGCAAGGAAGTCCTCTCCAAGCTGATCAAGGAATCGGATGTGCTGGTCGAAAATTTCGGCCCTGGCGCGCTTGA
>JAGWOU010000311.1 GCA_028870815.1 Rhodospirillales bacterium
CCGGAACGTCGTGTCATTTGCCTCTCTGGTGATGGCAGCTTCATGATGAACATGCAGGAATTGCAAAGCATCATCGCCATGGGCCTCGACATCAAGATATTCCTGCTAAACAATGATGGTTATTCTTCCATCAAGCAGACCCAAAGGGCCTTTTTCCCCGACAATATGTTCGGCTGTGACGCAAGCAATGGCGTCACCTTTCCAAATTTCTGCCGTGTCGCCGCAGCCTTTGGGTTTGAACCGCGGCGCATAACGGCGCATGCGGCGCTATCCCAAACGATTGCCGAGACACTCGCTTCGCCCGGTCCGCAATTCTGCGAGGTTGTGCTGAATCCCTTGCAAGTTTTTGCTCCCAAGCTCTCCTCCCGTAAACTGGACGACGGGCGCATGGTATCATCTCCCTTGCACGACATGGCGCCCTTCCTTTCCCGCGAGGAGCTTGCCCAGAATATGTGGAGCGACAAATGAGCGGCATCAAGGCCGTGATTCTTGCTGGCGGGCGCGGTTCGCGTCTCTCGGAGGAAACTGACGTGAAGCCGAAGCCAATGGTTGAAATTGGCGGCCGGCCGATCATTTGGCACATCATGAAAATCTATGCCCATCACGGCATATCTGATTTTATCATTTGCCTCGGCTATAAAGGCGAAAAAATCAAAGAATATTTCTATAACTATAATCTCTACTCATCGGACATCACAATCGATCTGCGTGCCGGAATGACCATTCACCGGAGTCAGGCAGAAGATTGGCGCGTGACTCTGGTGGAAACCGGCCTGGAAACACAGACTGGCGGGCGGTTGCGCCGGATCCGAAAATACCTCGACTCAGATAGCGCTTTTTGCATGACCTATGGCGATGCCGTAGCGAATATTGATATCAGTGCCGAACTCGCTTTTCATCATGCGCATGGCAAGCTCGCCACGGTTGCCGCGGTGCGCCCACTTGCACGCTTCGGCGCGCTGCACATGGAGGGAGACGCGGTAACGCGCTTCGAAGAAAAACCCGAGCAAGAGGCTGGGTTCATTTCCGGAGGGTTTTTCGTACTCAACCCTGGTGCGCTGGACTTAATCGAAGATGATTCCACCCTTTGGGAAAAAGCCCCGATGGAAGCCCTTGCCCGGGAGGGGCAGTTGCAAGCCTATCGGCATATCGGCTTCTGGCAACCCATGGATACGCTGCGTGATCGCCTGACGCTCGAACAGCTATATGCCTCCGGTGCTTCCCCATGGGTCACATGGTAAGCGCGCCCTTACCTTCTACGGATTTCTGGTCTGGCAAGCGGGTCTTCATCACGGGCCACACCGGCTTCAAAGGTGGCTGGCTGGCTCTGTGGCTTTCAAAACTTGGCGCTGTCGTGCATGGTTATGCGCTGCCACCAGACACGGACCCGAATTTTTTCACGCTCTGCCAGGTCGATACCAAGCTTCTCCATCAAACTGGCGATGTCCGTGATTCCGTCGTTCTTGCCAAAGCGATTCATGATTTTAAGCCGGATATCGTGTTTCATCTGGCGGCGCAGGCGCTTGTCCGTGCTTCCTACGCGCAGCCGTTGGAAACATACGCCACCAACATAATGGGCACGGCTTTTTTGCTTGATGCCGCAGCGAAAGCGCCGAGCGTCAAATTGGTGATGGTTGTCACCAGCGATAAAATTTATGCCGAGGGACCGGATGCACATACGGAGACAGCGCCACTTGGCGGCAGAGACCCGTATAGCGCCTCCAAGGCGGCGGCAGAACTGATTGCGGCTTCATTCCCCACGTCGGTAAAAATCGCCACTCTCCGCGCGGGTAATGTCATCGGTGGTGGCGACTGGTCCTCAGACCGGCTTATACCCGACTTCTTTCGAGCCGCTTTGGCTAACGACACACTGCATCTCAGAAATCCAAGCGCCATCCGCCCATGGCAGCATGTACTAGATGCATTATGCGGGTATCTGCTTGCGGCCGAACATATGTGGCATGGCGCGGCAGGACGAGATGCCTGGAATTTTGGCCCCAATACGGAGAGCGAGGCGGGCGTGGAGACAGTGATTGCCCGGCTAGGGGCGTTCTGGCCAGGCGCTTGTTACGAAGTCTCGCCACAAGCAGATGCGCCGCACGAGGCCCCGGTGTTGCGGCTCGACGCGCAAAAGGCTCGGCGGGAGCTTGCCTGGCGCCCCCGCTGGCTGCTTGAGGAAGCACTTGCATTTACGGCCAAGTGGTATCGTGCCTGGCAGGACGACGCTGCCATGGATACAATCTCTTTATCCCAAATCGAGACCTATTGTCAGCATGACTGAAGATCCCACAGCCCTGCGCGCTGAAATTTTGCGGCTTACAGCCCGTTATGCCGAACTTGCGCATGGCGTGAAGCCTTTCAACCAGGAATCATCTCCGGTCCCGGTTTCCGGCAAGGTGTACGGCCAGGAAGAGATGGTGAATCTCGTCGATTCCGCACTGGATTTTTGGCTTACCACAGGGCGCTTTAATGATGCGTTCGAGCAGCGTCTCGCCCTTGCCACGGCAAGCCGCTACGCGCTCACGGTTAATTCCGGTTCCTCTGCCAATCTGTTGGCTGTCACCGCCCTTACCAGCCCTGCGCTTGGGGCTGATGCGCTACAGCCGGGCGATGAGGTCATCACCTGTGCGACAGGTTTCCCCACGACCGTAAATCCAATCCTGCAAAACGGCCTGGTGCCGGTTTTTGTGGATGTCTCTTTGCCAACCTATAATATTGACGTTTCCATCCTTGAGGCCGCCATCACGCCGCGCACCCGCGCCGTTGCATTGGCGCACACGCTAGGCAATCCGTTCGATCTCGCCGCCATCACCAGCCTATGCAAACGTCACGGTCTGTATCTCATCGAGGATTGCTGCGATGCGCTGGGGGCGCGGTACGGCGGGCAGGCCGTAGGCAGCTTCGGCGAAGTTGGAACGCTCAGCTTCTATCCCGCGCATCACATTACCACCGGAGAGGGTGGCGCAGTGTTCACGACTTCCAGCAAGTTCAAGCGGATTCTTGAGTCATTGCGGGATTGGGGACGAGACTGCTGGTGCGCGCCGGGCAACGACAACACCTGCAAGCAGCGCTTTTCCTGGAAACTCGGCGGCCTGCCAGAAGGGTACGACCACAAATACA
>JAGWOU010000312.1 GCA_028870815.1 Rhodospirillales bacterium
GAAATTCCGCCCTCTGCACGACCGCGTTGTCGTTCGTCGCATCACCGCCGAGGAAAAGACCGCGGGCGGCATCATCATCCCCGACACCGCCAAGGAAAAGCCGCAGGAAGGTGAAATCGTTGCCGCTGGCCCGGGTGCCCGCAACGAAACCGGCGCGCTGGTGGCCCTGGATGTGAAGGCCGGCGACCGTGTGCTGTTCGGCAAATGGTCCGGCACCGAGGTCAAGATCGACGGGGAAGACCTGCTGATCATGAAAGAATCTGACATTCTCGGCGTCATCGCCGCTTAATTTAAGGAGCTAATCACATGGCTGCCAAAGACGTCCGTTTTGGTTCCGACGCGCGCGACCGTATGCTGCGCGGCGTCGACACTCTCGCCAATGCCGTTAAGGTGACGCTGGGCCCGAAGGGCCGTAACGTCGTCATCGAGAAATCCTTCGGCGCGCCGCGCATCACCAAGGATGGCGTGACCGTCGCCAAGGACATCGAGCTGTCCGACAAGTTCGAAAACCTGGGCGCCCAGCTGATCCGCGAAGTCGCCTCCAAGACCAACGACCTGGCCGGTGACGGCACCACCACCGCGACCGTGCTGGCCCAGGCCATCGTGCGCGAGGGCGTGAAGGCCGTGGCCGCCGGGCTGAACCCGATGGACCTGCGCCGCGGCATCGACAAGGCGGTTGCCGCCGTGGTCGAGGAGCTGAAGGCCCGTTCCAAGAAGATCACCAACCCGGCCGAGACCGCGCAGGTTGGCACCATCTCCGCCAATGGCGAATCCGAGATCGGCGACATGATCTCCCAGGCCATGCAAAAGGTTGGCAATGAGGGCGTGATCACGGTTGAGGAAGCCAAGGGCATCCAGACCGAGCTGGACGTCGTCGAGGGCATGCAGTTCGACCGCGGCTATGTCTCCCCGTACTTCATCACCAACCCCGAGAAGATGATCACGGACCTCGACAGCCCGTACATCCTCATCTTCGAGAAGAAGCTCTCCCAGCTTCAGCCGATGCTGCCGCTGCTGGAAGCCGTTGTGCAGTCTGGCAAACCGCTGCTGATCATCGCCGAGGACGTTGAGGGCGAGGCCCTGGCCACCCTGGTGGTGAACAAGCTGCGCGGCGGCCTGAAGATCGCCGCCGTGAAGGCCCCTGGTTTCGGCGACCGCCGCAAGGCCATGCTGGAAGACATCGCGATCCTGACCGGTGGCCAGGTGATCTCCGAAGACCTCGGCATCAAGCTTGAGACCGTGACCCTGAACATGCTGGGCCGCGCGAAGAAGGTGCTGATCGAGAAAGAGAACACCACCATCATCGAAGGTGTTGGCGCGAAGGACGACATCACCGGCCGCGTCAACCAGATCCGCGCGCAGATCGAGGAAACCACCTCGGACTACGACCGCGAGAAGCTGCAGGAACGCCTGGCCAAGCTGGCTGGCGGTGTTGCCGTGATCCGCGTTGGCGGCGCCTCCGAGGTTGAGGTGAAGGAGCGTAAGGACCGCGTTGACGACGCGCTGCACGCCACCCGCGCCGCGGTTGAGGAAGGCATCGTCCCCGGTGGCGGTGTGGCCCTGGCCCGCGCCTCCAAGGTGCTGGATGGTCTGAAGACCGAGAACAACGACCAGCAGACCGGCATCGAGATCATCCGCCGCGCCATCCAGGTGCCGCTGCGCCAGATCGCCGAGAACGCTGGTGAAGACGGTGCGGTGATCGCCGGCAAGGTGCTCGATGCCACCGAGTACACCTATGGCTACGACGCCCAGACCGGCGCGTTCAAGGACATGGTTGCCGCCGGCATCATCGACCCGACCAAGGTTGTGCGCACCGCCCTGCAGGACGCCGCTTCCGTGGCCTCGCTGATCATCACCACCGAAGCCGGTGTGACCGAGCGCCCCGAGAAGAAGGCCCCGATGGGCGCCCCTGACATGGGCGGCATGGGCGGTATGGGCGGTATGGATTTCTAATCCGGCCCTCCAGCCTGAAAACAGGAAACCCCGGCAGCAATGCCGGGGTTTTCTTATGGGATAGTTCTAGATCGACCCCTGTTGGCGCTACTGGCTAACTGAGAATATCGCGCGAATCGCAAAGATTTTGGGCGCACGGCTTGAGTGGTAAGCCCGCTGTCTAGTTACGAAATCAGTATCTTGGCGAATATATCAATGCCGAAGCACAGGGTTTTGATGCTGAGCGGCAAGAGCGAGATGATTTTCCTGCCACAGCGAAGGCTGAAACAAAAAACCTGACATCTCTGCCAGGTTTTTGAAGAGTTGAGTTAGGCCGCGTCCAGGAATTCGAAACCGATGGCGGTGCCGCTAACCCAACAGCGGCGCACGCGGCGGATGTCTCCAAGACCTATGCGTACTTTGAACTGCTCGGGAACCAGCGTTAGACCGTGCATTTGAAAACACCCGCCCGCTTCGGACAGATCAACCGTCAGGCCGTCATGCACAGTCGGGCTGAAAACGCCTACATAGACTTTGCCGCCCATAAGCACCCGCGAACGGGGCATTTTGCGCTTATCTTCAAACTGTTGCGAATCAGAGGCCTGCATGTCGGCACAGCATTTCATTTAAAATATGGTATATGATGATTTGGCTAATATTCTTTTCCGAAACGATTCGCTACGCCTTTTTAGCTCTAGCCCCCTGTGTCGGACACATGGCAGACCAAAGGGTTTAGGGCCCGAGATTGTGCCTTTTCCGCTAATTTTATATACCTACACGCCTGTTTAACCGCATTGAAAGTACCCGGCCGCTTGGAAAAACCCGCATTGAATGAGCGCCTTGATACGCTGGGTGCTGGGCTGCGCTTTGCCGGCAAGGCGATTTTCACGCGCTACACGCCGCTGCTGGCGCAGATGGTCGTTACCCGCCGCTGCAACCTCGCCTGCGGCTACTGCAATGAATATGATGATTTTTCCGCCCCCGTACCCACCGAGACGCTGCTGAAGCAGGTGGATCATCTGGCGAAGCTGGGCTGCGCCTCGCTCACTGTAACCGGCGGCGAGACTCTGCTGCACCCTGATCTGGACAAGGTGATTCTTTATGCCCGCAACAAGGGCATGATCGTGACCATGATTACCAATGGCTTCAAGCTCTCCAAATCCTGGATCGAGCGGCT
>JAGWOU010000313.1 GCA_028870815.1 Rhodospirillales bacterium
TGGGAGAAGGGTCTGGATAACATGATCAACCTGCCTTTCGACACGGCTGAGATATGACGGTACAATATATTTTAAAAACTGATTATTCTTTTCAAATTAACAAATGCGTATTATGTTTTTCCCATGACCCTTGAGCAATTGCGCATCTTCGCTGCCGTGGCGGAACGCCAGCATATCACCCGCGCCGCCGCGGCACTCAATCTCACCCAGGCGGCGGTCTCAGCCTCCGTCGCGGCGCTTGAAGCACAGCACGACGTGAAATTGTTCGACCGTGTCGGCCGTAACATCGCCCTCACGGAAATCGGGCGGCTGTTTCTAAACGAAAGCCGCGCGGTTCTGGCCCGGGCGGGTGCCGCGGAAACGGCTCTGCGCGATTATGCCGGGCTCAAGCACGGGCGCTTGGTGGTGCATGCCAGCCAGACCATCGCCAGCTACTACCTGCCCCGGCTGGTGGTCGAATTTCAACGCCTGCACCCGGGCTTCACCATCGAGCTTGCAATCAGCAACACCGCGCAGGTGGCCAAGGCGGTGGCGGAGGGCACGGCGGAGCTTGGGTTCGTCGAAGGTCCGCTGGACTCGCCCATTTTGCATGTGGAACCGGTCACGGCGGAGCGCATGACGGTGGTGGTGGCCCCCAACCATCCCTGGGCCCGCGGCGGCGAACTGACCAACGCGGATCTTCGCCGCCAGAGCTGGGTTTTCCGGGAGGAGGGTTCCGGCACGCGTGAGGCGTTTCTCGCCGCCTTGCAGGAACGCGGGGTGCCGTTGGACACGCTGAACATCATCCTCACCTTGCCTTCGAACGAGGCTGTGCGTGAGGCCGTGGCCGAGGGCGCCGGGGCGGCATGTCTCTCGCCGCTCGTCTGCCGGCGCTCCCTCGCCGCCGGGGCGCTGAAACGCGCCAATATCCTGCTCCCACCCCGCCCGTTCCAGGCAGTGCACCACCGGGAGCGTTATGTGCCCAAGGCGGCGGCGGCGTTTTTGGAACTCACCCGCGCCATGCCGTCCTTTACCCCCTGAGCACCGGCAAGCCGTCGCGCATCCAGGCGTTCAGCCCGCCTTCCAGATGGCCATAAACCGGAATACCCGCCGCCGCGCATATATTCCCCGCCATCCGCGAGCGTTTGCCCACCGCGCAGAGCAGCACCACCTCCCCGGCCGGCAACGCCGAGGGATCGAAACTCGAAAGCGGCCGATTCTCCGCGCCCTCTATGCGCGCCGCCGCAAACTCCTCGCGCTCGCGCACATCCACCAGAATCACGCTGTTCGCGGCCAGCGCATCGCGCAGCGCGGCGGGTTGAAGAAGGGCGAACGGTGCCGCCTTGGGGTCAAAACTGTCCATCATGCCGGCGGCTTAGGCCGGTCCGTGCCCCCCGGCAAGCGCCAGAAGGTGACAATATTGCCAGCTTCGGGTCCGGTGCCTAACTGAAACGGCCATGACAGCACAGCCACCCCCCGCCCGACCCAACCTGACGCATGGGCAGCTGTTCGCGGGGTTTTTCCAGGCGGGGATCATGGGGTTCGGGGGCGTGCTGCCGATCATCAGGCGGCTGCTGGTGGATGACCGGCGCTGGCTGACCCAGGTGGAATTCAACGAGCTGTTTTCCCTCTGCCAATCGCTTCCCGGCGCGAATGTCGTAAATTTAAGCTTCGCGTTCGGCGCGCGCGAGGCTGGTGTAACCGGCGCTGCCAGCGCCGTGCTGGGGCTGTTGAGCGCGCCGGTCGCCATCGTGCTTGGCCTGGTCTGGCTTTATGGAAAATATGGCGCACTGCCGCCGGTGCGCCACGCGCTGCTGGGGCTGGCGGCCACGGCGGCGGGGCTGGCGCTGGGTTCAGGCTTGCGCATCGCCACGCCGATTTTAAAGCTGCCCCGCAACATCGCGCTGGCGGCGGCGGTGTACGGGCTGGCCTTCGGGTTGCATCTTTCCCTGCCGCTCATCGTGCTGCTTACACTGCCCGTTTCGCTGCTGCTGGCCTGGCGAGCGGTGCCATGAGCCTGAACCTGCTAGGGCAGATCACGGTGCTGTTCGGCAAGCTCTCATTGCTGGCGGTGGGCGGCGCCAACAGTACTGTGCCGGAGATCGCACGGATTACGGTTGGCGAGAAACATTGGCTCTCCGCCTCGCAATTCTCGCAATTCTACGCCATCGCCAACGCCGCACCTGGGCCGAACGTACTGATCGTGACGGTGATCGGCGCGCATGTGGCGGGGGTGTTGGGCGGGCTGGTGGCCATCGCGGCGATGGTTCTGCCCGCCGGCATCGCCGCCGCCATCATCGCCTTAATGTTCGACAAACATCGCGAGGCGCGCTGGCGGCGCGTGGCGCAGGCATCTTTGCTGCCCATCACCGCCGGGCTGGTGCTGGCGGCGGCCTGCGTGCTGGTCCGCCAGGCGGATACCGGCTGGCTCACCGCCGCCCTCACCCTCGTCACCGCGCTGCTCACCTGGCGCACTGGTGCGCATCCGCTATGGCTGCTTGGCGCTGGCGCCCTGGCTGGGCTGCTGTTTTTGTAAGAGGATCGCCCGCGTCATGATCATTTCCTCCACCACCGATTTCCGCGAGGCCGCGCGCCGGCGCCTGCCGCCCTTCCTGTTTCATTACGCCGATGGCGGCGCCTATGCGGAACAAACCCTGCGGCGCAATGTATCGGACCTTGCCGACCTCGCCTTGCGCCAACGCGTGCTGAAGAACGTCGCGGAATGCGACCTCTCCACCACTTTGTTCGGGCAGGAAATGGCGATGCCGGTGGCCATCGCGCCGGTGGGCCTCGCGGGCATGTATGTCAGGCGCGGCGAGGTGCAGGCCGCCCGCGCGGCGGAGGCGGCGGGCATTCCCTTCACCCTCTCCACCGTTTCCGTCTGCCCGATCGAGGAAGTGCAAAGCGCGGTGAAGAAGCCAATCTGGTTCCAGCTTTACGTGCTGAAGGACCGGGGCTTCATGAAAAACGCGCTGGAGCGCGCCTGGGCGGCGGGCGTCACCACCCTCATCTTCACCGTGGATATGCCGGTGCCCGGCGCCCGCTACCGCGATTTGCAGGCCGGCATGTCTGGCAAGAGCGGCCCGGCCCGGCG
>JAGWOU010000005.1 GCA_028870815.1 Rhodospirillales bacterium
GTGCTGTTTCTGCTGTTCTGGTCGGCGGGGTTTCCGGTTTCAAAAATCGGCATTCAATACGCTACGCCCTTCGCCTTTCTGACTCTGCGCTATGCGCTGGCGCTTCTGGTGCTCATTCCCTTTGCCATCTGGCTGCGCCCGCCCCTGCCTAAGCGGCGCATCGCCTGGCTGCATGTGGCGGTGGTGGGGTTTTGCATCCAGACGGTTTATTTCGGCATGTGTTACACGGCCTTCGCGCTGGGCACCTCGGCGGGCGTGGTGGCGCTGGTGGTCTCGTTGCAGCCGATTCTGGTGGGCGTGCTGGCGCCAGTGCTGGTGCGGGAGAAAATTGGCGCTAAGGGCTGGGTGGGGCTGGGGCTTGGCTTTTGCGGCGCGGTGGTGACGATTCTGGGCTATGGCGAGACTGGGCATATCTCCCCGCTGGGCGTGCTCTGCTCCTTTGGCGCGCTGCTCGGCATGGCGGGCGCCACGCTATATGAGAAGCGGTTTGGCACGGGCATGCATCCGGTGGCGTCCAACATGGTGCAATATGCCGTGGGGCTGGTGACGGCGCTGCCCATCGCGCTGCTGGATTTCCATGTGGATGTGACAACGAGATTCGTGGTGACGATGGGTTATCTCGTCATCGCCAATTCACTGGTGGCCATCTCGCTTTACATCGCCATGCTGCGCTTTGGCCGCGCCTCACAGGTCTCGGCGCTATTCTATCTGGTGCCGCCGATTTCCGGGCTGATGGCCTGGGGGCTGCTGGGTGAGCCGATGCCGCCGCTGGCCTGGGTGGGCATGGCGGTGGCGGGGCTTGGCGTGGCGCTCGTGTCTGGCCGTCTCACCTTCAGCCGCAAGGCGGCGGGTGGGGCATGAACAAGCCATTTATCAAAAGCCCGCGCGGGCAAAGGAAAGCCGTATGACGAGTCTGAAGCCACCTCCTGACCGGCTCTATGGCCGCTCCCGCGGCAAGAAGCTGCGCCCCCGCCAGGAATGGCTGCTGGAGGAATTTCTGCCCAAAACCGCCTGGCCCGGAACGCCATTCACCATCCAGCCGCGTGAGCTGTGGCTGGAAGTGGGTTTCGGCGGCGGCGAGCATGCCTATGAGCTGGCCACGAAGAATCCCGATATTGGTTATATCGCGGCGGAAGTGTTCGATAACGGCGTCTGTTCGCTGCTTTCGCGCATCGCGCCGGACGGCGTGGGCGAGCCTGTGCCCCTGCCCAATCTGCGGCTTTACACGGATGATGCCCGGCCTTTGCTGCGCGGCTTCGCCGATGGCGCTTTGTCAAAACTGTTCCTGATGTTCCCAGACCCCTGGCCGAAAGCCCGCCATGCCAAGCGGCGTTTCGTGCACCCGGAGATTGTGCCTGAGGTGGCGCGGGCGCTGCGCCCCGGCGGGGAGTGGCGCATCGCTTCAGACGATCCGACTTATCAGGACTGGACCAACGAGGTTCTGGCTGCGCAGGACCTGTTCACCGTCAGCCGGACGGACATCCACCCCGAGGGCTGGCCGCACACGCGCTATGAGGCCAAGGCCATCGCCGCCGGGCGCACGCCGTTCTATTGGTCGTTGATCAGGCGCTAGAAACGTTATTAGGAACCGATGTAAAGCCTAGGCGGCGGCTCCGCGTTCAGGCAGGCGCAGAAAATCGCCAAGGTCCAGAGCGCGATGGAGGTCGCGGCGGCGAATTTGCCCGCCCGCGTAAGGCCATGGTCCGTGGCGAGTTGCGCGGGCAGATACGCAAAATTGAACCAAGCGGCGTTGCAAAAGCCCAGGGCTATGAAAAACAGCTTGGGCGTCAGCCAGTCATGGCTGCCAACCGCAACCGGGTCATACATGAATAGCGCGATACCGCTCAGCATCGCCACCGCGAAGCTGGCATAGACCCAGGGCAAGACGAGCCGTGCCAAAGCACGAAGCGGAATTTCGCGCGCCAGCCCAAGCAGCCGTAAATCCAGAGCGAAAATGAGGCCAAAAAACATGCACACCGAGAAGACATGGGTGGCACGGATAAAAAACTGATAGGGCTGGAGCGCGAAATGATACGGCCTGTTGTCTAATGCAATAAGAAGCCCGACGGGGATTCTGAAGTTGTCCATGGCGTTAGCGAAAGCGAGGCCGGGCGTCATCGGGCAAATCCTGTAGCAATGGGAATTCGTGCATCTTGTTATTGCGAATGATTTGCATTAACAAGTAGTATATGAGAATAATTCTTAACAAGTGCTGTGCATTTTATGGCTGCGCAAGGAAAGCAATCTGCGGATGAACGAGAGACGGCAAAAATCGCGCGGATTCGCTGCTTGGGGGCTGCGAATGGCATTTTTATGCGCGGCCGGACCGGCATTGGCGAACCCGCCAAGCCCGGCGCTGACCCTGCGGAACCATGGTTTCACGCCGGACCACATCATTGTGCCTGCCGGCACACGGTTTAAAATTCGCGTGACCAATCACGACAGCACGCCCGACGAGTTTGAGAGCCCGGCGCTGCGCGTCGAAAAGATCGTTGTGCCGGGGCAGACGATCACGGTTTTCGCTGGGCCGCTTTCGCCGGGCTCCTACGTTTTTTACGACGACTACCACCCCGAGACCGCGCATGGCGTGGCGGAAGCGAAATAATGCTGGCCGCGTTTATCATCGTCTTTCGAGAGGTGATGGAAGCCGGGCTGATTGTCGGCATCGTGCTGGCGGCGACCGAGGGCATCCGCCACCGGGCACCTTACCTCTGGGGCGGCGTGCTGGCCGGGGTTGGCGGGGCTTGCATTGTCGCCGCCTGCATTGGCGCGCTTTCCGCCGCGTTCCAGGGCAATGGGCAGGATGTCTTCAATGCCGGTATTCTCTGCTTCGCCGTGGTGATGCTCGGCTTGCATTCGGTATGGATGGCGCGGCATGGGCGGGAGATGGCGCGGCAGATGCGCGAGATGGGCAGCGCCGTGGCGGCGGGGGATTCCACCTTGCTGGCGATGGCGATTGTCGTCGCGGTGGCGATTCTGCGCGAAGGCTCGGAGGTCGTGCTGTTTCTCTACGGTGTCGCGGCCTCAGCGCATCTTGGTGCCGTGGCGATCATCTCAGGCTCCGCTCTGGGCATTGCCGCGGGTGCTGCAATTTCCTGGCTGCTTTACCGCGGGCTGCTGACGATACCGGTGAGCCGCCTGTTCTCGGTTACCTCCGGGCTTATCGCATTGCTCGCCGCCGGCATGGCGGGGCAGGCGGCGGCATTGCTTGCCAATGACGGCATCATCCCCGCTTTCGGCTACCAGCTATGGGATACATCCTGGCTGCTCTCCACCGGTTCGCTTGTCGGCAAGGCGTTGCAGGCGCTGGTGGGATATTCGGATCGCCCGATGGGCGTGCAACTGGTTGCGTATCTCGCAACCCTCGCCACACTTGTCCTGCTTTCAAAATACGCAGGAAAAACCAGAGTCTTACAAAAACAGGAAATTTGACATGAGGTTACTTCTCGCAGCCGCCACCGCCACGGCGCTGGTGCTGGCCAATGCCGCCCACGCCAAGGAATATTACATTGGCGGACCGGATTATCAGGACAGCATGGAAATCGTGTCCAGCTATCTGCTTAGCGTGCAGATGGACCCGATGCCACCCGATATGCCGATGAGCGGAAGCGATGTGATTCATCTGGAGGTCGATTTGCACGCGACGGCGAATAATCCGTGGGGGTATGAGGACCAGTCCTGGATTCCTTACGTGACGATCGATTACGTGCTGACCAAGGAGGGTACACCCTGGCAGCACGCGGCCAAGCTGCTGCCGATGAGCGCCAATGACGGACCCCATTATGCCGACAGCGTGGAGATGGACGGGCCGGGCAAATACAAGGTGGTCTATACCTTCGAGCCGCCCTCGGTGAACGGGTATTTCCGGCATACTGACAAGGAAACCGGAATCCCCGCTTGGTGGAAGCCGTTTAGCGAGACGTTCACCTTCACATATCCGGTGAAGGGCTGATCCCGGTAGCCGTGCCAGATAGAGAAAGGGCGGGTTACTCCGCCTCTTCCTCGTCGTCCTCTTCCTCTAGGCCGAATTGCTGCGCTTCCTCGTCATATTCGAAGAACTCAGCATAACGGCCCCAGGCGATGACGGTGCGCAGCGTTTCCTCCGCGTATTCGGGGGACATATGGTCCTCCAACTGGTCGCGGAAGCGCACGGCGGCGGCGCGATGGTTGGAGCGCTGGTCTATGACATTGCGAATTTCGGTAATCAGCGGCACATGCGCGCGCAGCGCCTCCGCGAAAATTTCCTTGCGGTCCTCGGTTTCCGCCTCGGCGAAGCGGCGGCCGGTTTCGGTGATGAGGATATCGCCTTCCTCCAGCACAGAGAGGCCCAGCATGCTCAGCGTTTCGCCCAGCGGCAGCAGCTCGTCCACCTCGAATTGCAGGGCCGCGGCGAGGGCAGGCAAATCCGCCCGGCCGTTATAAGGCTGGCTGCGCAGCGTCTCCAGCAGGCCCGCCATCAGGTTGGTGCCAACCGGGTGCAGAGGGTGGGCGAATGGGTTGGGGGCAGCGGCGGCGGCGTGCACCTCCGGCGCTTTGCGGCGGGTCATGATGCCGTAAATATCGTCCACCATCTGGCGGAAGGCGGGGTCGAAGCGATTGCGTGGGTGGGTGAAGGGCACGCGCAACTCATGCGCCACCCGGCCGGGATTGGAGGAGAATACCAGGATGCGGTCCGCCATCAGCACCGCTTCCTCAATGTTATGTGTCACGATCAGGATGGATTTCACCGGCAGCTTGCCGTCCATCCAGAGGTCGATGAGGTCGGTGCGCAGTGTCTCGGCGGTCAGCACGTCCAGGGCTGAGAAGGGCTCGTCCATCAGCAAGAGGTCAGGGTGCACCACCAGGGCGCGTGCCAGCCCCACGCGCTGGCGCATGCCGCCTGATAATTCCTTGGGGTAAGCGCCGTCGTAACCGCCCAGGCCGATGAGGTCGATCGCCTCCTCCGAGCGTTCCTCGCGGTCGTCCCGTTTCACGCCCAGGGCTTCGAGGCCGAGTTCCACATTCTCCTGCACGGTGAGCCAGGGAAACAGGGCGAAGCTCTGGAAAACCATCGCCACGCCGGGTGCGGGGCCTTTCAGCGGTGCGCCGCGCCAGCTCACCTCGCCGGAGGTGGGCTTCAGCAGCCCGGCGACGATGCGCAGCAGCGTGGATTTGCCGGAGCCGGAGCGACCGAGCAGGGCGACGATCTCGCCTTCCTGCAAAGTGAGGTTGACATCATCCAGCACCACGAGGTCGGCGCTGGCTTCCTTATGATAGGCCTGGCGGCAATGGCGCACGGAGACGAGCGGCGTGGTTTGTTGGTCCATGGCGTTTACCCCAGCGTGGTGCGGCGGACGGCGTATGCGTAAAGCGGCCGCCACAGGATGCGGTTGAAGAGGATCACGAAACTGGCCATCACCGCCACCCCCAAAACAACGCGAGGTGTGTTACCCGCCGCCGTGGCCTGGGCGATATAGGCGCCCAACCCCTGTGCCGCGAGCTGCTCATGCCCCCAGCTTGCCACCTCGGCGACGATAGAGGCGTTCCACGCCCCGCCCGATGCGGTGAGCGCGCCGGTAATGAAGTAAGGCAGGATGCCGGGGATCATCACCTTGCGCCACCAGAGCAGGCCATGAATCTGGAAATTCGCCACGGCCTCTTTCATGTCCCCCGGAAAGGCGGCGGCACCCGCGATCACGTTGAACAGCACATACCATTGCGTGCCGATCAGCATCAGCGGCGTCAGCCAGATATTCGGGTTGACGTGGCAATAGACGATAGCCAGCACCACCGGCGGAAACAGCAAATTGGCCGGGAAGGCGGCCAAGAACTGCGCGATGGGCTGGGCGATGCGCGTGGCTTTTGGCCGCAGCCCGATCCACACCCCCACCGGCACCCAGATGGCGGCGGCGATGATCATCAGCACCGAAACGCGGATGGCCGTGTAAACCCCCATCAGCAGGGCGGTGAACAGATCGTGCCAATGCAGGGTGGTGGACACGTAGTTCACGATGTTCCAGCCGGCATAGATCGCCACGGCGGCGATCATCAGAAACCAGACGCCATCCACAACTGGCGAGGGTTCACTGGTTTCATCCACCTGGCCCGGCTGGCGGAAGGAAAGGCGGAGCCTGAAGATGGTCTCGACACCACCCCCAATTGCTTCACCGATGGCGCGGAACAAGGCGGCGCGGCGCAGCAGCTTCAGCATCCAAGGTTCGGGGCCTGAGATGGCGGCGGTGGTCTCGAACCGGAATTTGCCGGACCATGCGACCAGCGGGCGGAACAGCAACTGATCGTAGAGCAAAATCACCACCAACATGGTCAGGATGGCGTAGAGGATGGCGGTCAGGTCCTTTTTCTCCAGCGCCACCGCCACGTAAGAGCCGATGCCGGGTAAAGTGAACTGAGTGTTGCCGACCATCACAGCCTCCGACGCCACCACGAAGAACCAGCCGCCGGACATTGAGAGCATGGTGTTCCAGACGAGGCCGGGCATGGCGAAGGGCACATCCAGCTTCCAGAAGCGCTGCCAGGGCGAGAGGCGGAAACTGCGCGAGGCTTCCTGTAAATCCGCCGGCAGGGTGGTGAGGGACTGGTAGAAGCTGAAGGCCATGTTCCAGGCCTGGCTGGTGAAGATCACGAATACCGAGGCCAGCTCCGCACCCATTACCCGCCCGGGGAAAAGATGCAGGAAGAATACGGTGGTGAAGGTTAGGAAGCCCAGAATGGGCACGGATTGCAGAATGTCCAGGATGGGGATGAGCACCATCCCGGCGCGGCGCGATTTTGCTGCCACCGTCGCGTAGGTGAAAGTGAAAAACAGCGAGAACAGCAGGGCGGCGAACATGCGCGCGGTGGAGCGCAGCGCGTAATAAGGCAGCCAGTCCGGGCTCAGATGGATGGGCGTGTTTTCGATCTGCGCGATCGGCATGTTGATGGTGGTGCGCCCAACCTCTACCAGCGCGATGAGTAATCCCAGGACCATGAGCATGGCCGCGCCGTCGAAGCGGTTGGGAATGCGGTGCCCAGCCAGGGCAGGGGGGGTGTAATTTCGCATCGGGCCGCCTGGCTTCGGGTGGGTGTCTTGCCCCCTTAGCCATGTGGCGGGGGTTTGTCACCGGGGAATGAATTGCGCTTTCATGACAGCAATGAACTGGGCGGCGGGTTAATGCCCGGTAGAGCCGAACCCGCCCGCGCCACGTTTGGTTTCGCTGAGATCCGAGACTTCTTCCCACGCCGCGCGCACCACGGGTGCCAGCACCGCCTGGGCGATGCGCATGCCGCGCGTGACCTCGAACGGCGCATCGCCGGTGTTTAGAACAATGACGCCGACCTCGCCGCGGTAATCTTCGTCGATGGTGCCAGGGGAGTTGGGCAAAGTGATGCCGTTTTTCAGCGCGAGGCCGGAGCGCGGGCGTACCTGCAACTCATAGCCTTCCGGCAGAGCGATGCAGAAGCCGGTGGGAATGAGGGCACGCTTGCCGGGCTCGATGGTTACCGGCGCCTGCACAGCGGCTAGAAGGTCCGCCCCAGCGGCGCCGAGCGTGGCATAGGCGGGCAGGTCCAGCCCCTCGCCATGCGGCAGGCGAAGAATTTTCACGCCAACAGATTTCATGCGAAATATTCTCCAATCTTCGCGGCGAGCTTCTGCGCCACCGCCTGCTTGTTCATGCGGTCCCAATGCTCGCTGCCGGTTTCGGTCAGCAGCAGCACCTCGTTCTCGTTGCCACCCATGATGCCGGTGCCGCCGACATTATTGGCGACCAGCCAGTCGCACCCCTTGCGGGCGCGTTTGGCGGCGGCGTGTTCCGCCAGCTTCTCCGTTTCCGCCGCGAAGCCGACGACGAGGCGCGGGCGGTGTGGGCCTGGGGCGGAAATGCCCGCCAGAATATCCGGGTTTTCCGCCAAAATCAGGGCAGGCGCCGCGCCGCCATCCTTCTTGATCTTCTGCCCGGCTTCGGTTTCGGTGCGCCAATCCCCCACGGCGGCGGCGCATACGGCGATATCTGCCGGCAAGGCGGCCTGCACCGCAGCCTGCATCTCACGGGCGGTTTCAACGCGGATGGTCGTCAGGCCCAGCGGGTCCGGCAGGGCAACAGGGCCGGTGACGAGCGTGACCCGCGCGCCCAATGCCGCCAATGCGGCGGCGATGGCGTGGCCTTGGCGGCCGGAGGAACGGTTGGCGATGAAGCGCACCGGGTCGATCGGCTCATGGGTGGGGCCGGAGGTGATGATGGCGTGCTTGCCCTGCAACGGCCCGCTATTCAGTGCGGCCTGGATGGCGGCGAGGATTTCCGGCGGCTCAGCCAGCCGCCCAGGGCCGTATTCGCCGCAGGCCATGGGGCCTTCATCCGGTTCCACCACCTTCACGCCCCGCTGTTTTAAGAGCGCCATATTGGCCTCGGTGGCCGGATGCTGCCACATCCGCACATTCATGGCCGGGGCCACCAGCACGGGCTTATCCGTCGCCAGCAGCAGGGTGCTGGCGAGGTCATCGGCCAGCCCGGCGGCCATTTTGGCAAGGATGTCCGCCGTGGCGGGGGCCACCACCACAAGGTCAGCCGCACGGGACAGCTCGATATGCCCCATCTCGCTCTCATCGGTCAGGGAGAACAGGTCCTGATAGACCTTGTTTTCGGTCAGCGCCTGCAGCGAGAGTGGAGTGACGAATTGTGCGCCGGATTTGGTGAGCACGGCGGTGACGCCGATGCCCGCCTTGGTGGCCAGGCGCACCAGCTCCAGGGCCTTATAGGCGGCGATGCCGCCCGTGACGATGAGCAGGATGCGTTTCACAGTTTCCAGCCCGCATGGATGGCGGCGATGCCGCCGGAGAGGTTGCGGACGCTCACGCGTTCAAACCCCGCCGCCTCGAACATGCGTTTCAGCTCCTCCTGCGGCGGGAACATGCGGATGCTCTCGGCCAGATACTGGTAGCTGTCGCTATCCTTGGCGATAACGCCGCCGATTTTGGGTAGAGCCTGGAAGGACCAGGCATCGTAGAGCTTTTCCAGCCCGGCGATTTGCAGCTTGGAGAATTCCAGCACCAGGAAACGGCCGCCGGGGCTTAAGAGGCGGAAGGCTTCTTCGATCACCTTTTGCTTGTTGGTGCAGTTGCGCAGGCCGAACGCCATGGAAACACGGTCGAAATGGCCATCCGGCAGCGGCAGGTTTTCCGCGTCCGCCACCAGCAACTCGATATCGCCCAGATACCCGTTTGCGGTGGCGCGATCCCGGCCCACATTCAGCATGGAATCGTTGATGTCCGACATCACCACCGGCCCGCCGCCGCGCTTCAGCCAGCCGAAGGTGATGTCTCCCGTGCCCGCCGCGAGGTCCAGCAGCTTGTAATGCGGCCGCGGATCTAGCGCGGAGAGGAACTCGCGTTTCCAGAGCCGGTGGATGCCGAGCGACATCAGATCGTTCATGATGTCGTATTTGCCCGCCACGGAATCGAATACTTCCCTGACCAGGGAGCTTTTCTCCTCTCGGGGGACGGAACGGAAACCGAAATCGGCGGTATCGCCTTCATTGCTCTGGCTCATGGGCGCCTTTATAGCCTTGTTTCGCCATGCCGGAACTCCCCGAGGTTGAAACCGTGATGCGCGGGCTGGACGGTCACCTGACCAGCCGCCGCATAAGCCGCGCCATTTTGCGCCGTGCCGATATTCGCTGGCCCGTGCCGCCGGAACTGCCGCGCGTGCTGACGGGTGCGGTGGTGCTTGGCTTCCGCCGGCGCGGCAAATTCATGCTGATGCGGCTGGATAACGGCTGGTCCATGCTGATCCATCTCGGTATGTCCGGCCGGATGCTGCTGGACAAGCCCGAGGCCGCGCATGAACATCTGACCATCGAGACCGAGGATGGCGGGCGCGTGGGCTTTGTGGACCCGCGCCGGTTTGGGGCACTGGACCTTGTACGCACAGTAGATGAAGACGCCCACAAGCTGCTGGCCGGGATGGGGCCGGAGCCGCTGGGCAACGAATTTTCCGGCGCCTATCTGGCCGGGGTGGCGAAGGGGCGCACGGCACCAATAAAAGCCGTGCTGCTGGACCAGCGCGTGGTGGCGGGGATCGGGAATATCTATGCCAGCGAAGCGCTGTTCCGTGCTGGGATATTGCCCACCCGTGCGGCGGGAAAAATCTCCCGTCCGAGGCTGGAGGCGCTGGCCCAGGCCGTGCGCGCCACGTTGATCGAGGCGATTGCGGCGGGTGGCTCATCCTTGCGCGACTATGTGCAGCCGAGCGGTGAGCTGGGCTATTTTCAGCATGCCTGGAAGGTTTACGGTCGTACGGGCGAGCCATGTGAACGCTGCCCCGGCCCGCCCGGCTGCGCGGGAGTAAGGCAGATCACCCAATCCGGCCGCAGTAGCTTTTATTGCCCCAAAACACAGCATTAAGTTGCATTGACAGGCCGGGCGGAGTGCATTACTCGCTCGGTTTTTGATAATTATTCTCAGTTGCACGCAAGGAATCGCCGTGTCGGAATCCGCCTCGTCTGCTCGCCGCGCCGCTCTGCCGTTCATGGCGGTGTTTGGGCCGGGGCTTGTCGTCATGCTGGCCGATACCGAGGTGGGCAGCATCATCACGGCCTCGCAATCCGGCGTGGCCTGGGGCTACAGGCTGCTGCTGCTGCAATTCCTGCTCATGCCCATCCTGTATGTTGTGCAGGAGCTTACCGTGCGGCTGGGTATTTTCACGGGCAAGGGGCATGGCGAGCTGATCCGTGACACATTTGGCAAAGGCTGGGCCTGGCTTTCCGCCAGCGGGCTGGCCGTGGCCACCGTGGGCGCGCTGCTGTCGGAATTTTCCGGCGTGGCGGGGGTGGGGGAGCTTTATGGGGTGCCGCGTCCCGTTACTCTGGGCCTTTCCGTGCTGTTTCTGCTGGTTGTGGCGTTCACTGGCTCCTACCGCCGGGTGGAACGCGTGGCGATGGCGTTGGGATTGTTCGAGTTTGTGTTCTTCGTCATCGCCTTCGTCTCGAAGCCGGACGGCCACCAGATCGCGTCGCAGATGCTACAGCCCGCTCTGGCCAACAAGAATTACCTATATCTCGTCGCCGCGAATATTGGCGCGGTAATCATGCCCTGGATGATTTTCTACCAGCAATCCGCCATCGCGGATAAAAAACTGTCGCCGGCGGATTTTCGCTATGCGAAATGGGATACCGCGATCGGCTCCGTCGTCACCCAGCTGGTGATGGCTGCTGTGCTGATCTCGACCGCAGCCACGATCGGACTGAAAAACCCTAACGCCAGCCTGAATACCGTGGGCGATATCACGGCGGCGCTTATCCCGTATCTGGGCGTCACCATGGGCAAGTTGATCTTCGGCATCGGCGTGCTGGGGGCTGGGCTGGTAGCCTCCATTGTCGCCTCTCTGGCGCTGGCCTGGGGGCTGGGTGAGGTCACGGGCTATCGCCGCTCGCTGGAGGATCACCCCTTCCGCGCCAAATGGTTCTACGGGGTTTATGCGGCCTGCCTTATTTGCGGCGCCGTGCTGGTGGGCGTGGTGCCGAATCTCGTCATCCTGAACATCGCCGTGGAGGTGATGAACGCGCTGTTGCTGCCGCTGGTGCTTGGGTTCCTGGTTATGCTGGGGCTGAAATCCCTGCCCCCCGCGGTGCGGCTGCGCGGCTGGTATGCCGGCCTCACCATAACGCTTTCGGTGATCACGGCAGGGCTGGGGGTTTATGGCGGCCTTTCAGGCGCGGGGTTGTTCTAAACCAACCCTTCGCGCGTTCAGGCCCGCGCGGAACCGGCTACGTCATCTTCCCGCAATTTGCCGATCACCACTTTGTTCCGGCCCGCGGCCTTGGCCCGGTACAAGCCGTTATCGGCCGCCAGCATCAGGGCACGGGCACCGGAATCGGCATCGAGCCTTGATGTGCCGATGGAAAGGCTGAGCCTGCGGTGTGGAAACTCAGCGCCTGCCACCAGCGTGCACAGGCGCTCAGCCACCAGCAGCGCGTCCGTCAGGTCTGTCGAGGGCAGCACGATGGCGAATTCCTCGCCGCCATAGCGGGCCAGAAAGTCGTACGGGCGCAACGCCCCGCGCAGCAGCCTTGCCACGCATTGCAGCGCCGCATCTCCCGCCTGGTGGCCAAACTCATCGTTATAGCTTTTGAAATGGTCGATATCGGCCAGCAGCAGAGAGAGCGCTTCTCCTGTGCATTGCGCACGGGAAACTTCAGAGGCCAGCTTCTGGTCGTAGGCTCTGCGGTTGGGAATGCCGGTGAGCGCGTCGGTCATGTTTTGCTGGCCAAGCCGCGCATTGGCTTCGGAAAGCCCCACCAGGGTCCGGCGTAATTCAAGAAGCCGCGTTGCCTGCGCGGCAAGTTTGGCAAGTGCTGCAATCTGGCCATCGGTCAGGGTGCGCTCGCGCCGGTCCAGCAGTAAAAGGCTGCCGAGCGTCAGCCCGTCTGGTGCGGCGAGGGGTGCCGCGGCCAGGATACGCAGCTTGCAGGCCGCGAGGTCCGGCCCGGCCGCGCCGGTTTGCAGTAGAATGCCGCCGCTTGTGTGCAGGCCGGGATCGTACAGCTGGGCGAGCCGGGGCAAATGATGCAGCCGGGCGGCATGAGCGGCGCCAGCCCAACAGGCTTTCACCCATTGCCCATCCGGCGTGAAAAAGCAGATAAGCGCGGCGGCGGCATTGCAAAAACTCGCGGCAAGATAAGCGAGATCGTCAAACGAGACTTCCGGCGCGCTGTCCAGGATCTCGTAATCCGCGAGGCTGCGGGCACGCTGCTGCTCCAGCCAAAGGGCGGAATTTGAGCCGGTATCGTAATGGCGTGTGCCGGAAGACGTAATTTCGATCAACCCGGACATCGTTTCATGAACCTTTCTCCATTACGGGCCCATGATCGTCCGAAACCGTTAACGCATCGTAAAATTTTGTTAGCGCGGCTGGTTTTTTAACGCATTGCCAAGCCTTCTAGCCCAATGCCTGCACGGCGTTAAAAACATCATCGGCATGGCCATCAACTTTCACTTTCGGCCAGATCTTCGCGACCTTGCCTTTTGCATCCACCAGCACGGTGGAGCGCTCGATGCCCATATATTTCTTGCCGTACATGGATTTCTCCTGCCAGGCGCCATAGGCGTCGATCACCGTGGTCTCAGGGTCGGATGCGAGAGGAAATTCCAGCGTGTATTTCTCCGCGAATTTTTCCAGCGCCTTCATGCTGTCCTTGGAAACGCCGATAACGGTAACGCCGAGCCGCGAGAAATCCGGCAAGCCCGCCTGGAAGGCGCAGGCTTCCTTGGTGCAGCCGGGCGTGTCGGCGCGGGGGTAGAAATAGAGCACGAACGGCTTGCCCTTCAGGCTGCTGAGCGAGATTGTGCGTCCGCCGGTGGCGGGCATTGAGAAATCCGGCGCCTTGGCCCCTTCAGTCAAACTCATGTGGCAGCTCCTTCTATGATCAGGCGTGAGAAGATCGCATGCGCGGCCTTCGCGGTATCGGTAATTTCGCCTTGCAGCGCCTCCAGCGTTTCAAAACCGGCGGCGCGCAGCAGCGGCTCCTGCATGGCGGCGGGCGGTGAGGTGGCGCGGCTCGCTAGGCCGGTGATACGGTTGATGCCCTGAACGGTCCGCCACAGGAAATCCGCGTGGATCAATGTTTCGGCTTCGTTCTGGCGCAGATGCCCGGCATCGGCCAGGGCTTTCAGCGCCGCCGCCGTGTTGGGTTGGAATAAGGCCGGTTCGGTGGGGCCATGGATAAGTTGCAGCGCCTGGGCGATGAAGCTCACCTCCATCATGCCGCCGGGGATGGACCGTAGGTCGAACGCACCGCGCGGCGGCATTTCGGTCGCGAGCCTCGCCTGCATGGCGGCGGTGTCGGCCAATATCTTGGCGCTCGGTTCCGGGCGGCAGAGCGCGCTCAACATCGCCTCGCGCACGGTGGCGGCGAAGCCGGGGGTGGCGGCCATCACCCGCGCCCGGGTGAGGGCCAGGCGCTCCCATGTCCAGGATTCGCGGGCGTGGTAATTGCGGAAGGCGGCTAGCGAGACGGCCACCGGCCCCTGGTTGCCGGAGGGGCGCAGCCGCATATCCACATGATAAACTGGACCGCCTGCCCCCTGCGCTGTGAGCGCGCCGATGAAGCTGTGGCTGAGCCGCACGAACCAATGGGTGGGGGCGATGGCGGCGGGGGCGTGATCGTAGACCAGCATCAGGTCGAGGTCAGAGCCCGCCAGCATCTCGCCCGCGCCGGCCTTGCCCAGCGCCACAATGGCGATTTTCGCGCCGCGCACATTGCCCAGGCGCGCCTTTTGCGCGGCGATGACGAAGGGCAGAAGTTGCGAAAGCGCTGCTTCCGCCAGCGTGCTGCGCAGGTGCCCGGCCTCATTCGCGTCCAACCTGCCTTCCAGCGTGGCGACGGAGAGGTGAAATTCCTCCTGCCGCACGAAGCGCCGCATGGTGGCGGCGGCCTGCTCCAAATCCTCCGCCTCGGCCAGCAGGTGGCGCAGCAAAGGCCGGGGGGCAGCGAAGCGCGCCTGCGGAGCCAGCAGCCCATCCAGCGCCTGGGCGTCGTCGGACAGATAATCCGAAAGCGCCGGGGCGGCGCCTAGCACGGCGGCCAGGCGCCGCAGCAGGGCGGTATTGCGGGCGAATAGGGACAATAGCTGCACCCCGGCGCGCTGGCGGCCGAGCAGCGTGTCGAAATGCGCGAACACTTTGTCCGGCTCGGGCTGCGCGCCAAGGGCTGAGAGCAGATGCGGCAGCAGCGTTTCCAGCAACTCCCGCGCCCGTGGCGAGCGCAAAGCGGGCATGGTGCCGGAGGCCCAGTCCCGCAGACGTTCTGCAATGTGCTTATCGTCCTTGAAGCCCAGCTCATGCAGCCTGGTCGAGAAGGCGGCGGGCGGCGGGCCGCTCTGGCCGGGGTCCAGCGCGCCTTTGCCGTCTTCCGCCCCGGCATCGAAAAATTCCAGGAAATGCTTGTGCACGCGGTTCAGCAGGCGGGGGAAATCCCGCTTGAAATGCGGCGCGTTCAGGAAGACGCAGAAAGCATCCAGGGCGGCGTCGGTGGCGGGCAGTTCATGGGTTTGGCGGTCCGCCACCATTTGCAGCCGGTGCTCCACGCGGCGCAGCTCCCGGTAATCGGTGGCGAGCTGGCGGGCATCACGTTCGGGGATATGCCCGGCGCGAGCCATGGCGGGCAGGGCCTCCAGCGTGGCGGGGATGCGCAAAGCCGGGTTTTGTCCGCCCCAGACAAGCCCCAGCGTCTGCACGATGAACTCGATCTCCCGGATGCCACCGCGCCCCAGCTTCACATCCAGACCGTGCAGTCCTTTGGCGCTGTGCTGTGCGTCGATCTGGCGCTTCATCTCGTGAATGTCCGCGATGGCCGCGAAATCAAGGTAGCGGCGCCAGATGAAGGGGCGGATGGCCGCGAGAAAATGCCGGCCGAGTGCCAGATCTCCCGCCACCGGGCGCGCCTTGGAGAACGCCGCGCGCTCCCAGGTGCGGCCATGGGCCTCGTAATAGGAAAGTGCCGTGGCCAGGGAGATGACGGGGGGCGTGGCGCTGGGGTCCGGGCGCAGCCGCAAATCCACACGGAACACGTAGCCTTCCTCATCCCTGGCGGCGAGCAGGGTGGTGAGGTCCCGCGCCAGCCGGGCCATCAGCCGTTGCGATTCGGCCTGATAGGGTGGCGCCGATGGGTCGAACAGCAGCACCAGATCGATGTCCGAGGAGTAATTAAGCTCCCGCGCGCCGAGTTTGCCGAGCGCGAGCGCTACGAAGCCGCTTCCGCGTTCCGGTTCCTCCGGGTGCGGCAGGGTGATCTCATCCGCGTCATGCAGGTTGCGCAGCAGGTGGCGCGTGGCGGCGCGCAGGGTGGTTTCGGCAAGGTCGGAAAGCGCGCCTGTCACCTGTTCCAACGCCCAGATGCCGCCGATATCCGCGATGGCGATGGCCAGCGCCATCTGCCGCTTGGCCCGGCGCAACGCAGCGCTGAGGCTGGCATGGGGCAGGTTGGGGGGCAGCGCGTCCAGCCCGGCCAGCACGGCCTGGGCTTCCGCTTGCGGGCCGGTTTCCAGGCAGGCAATCAGCGTGGTGGGCTCGCGGCAGGCCAGATCGGCCAGATAGGGCGCGTTGCCGCCCAGGGCTGCCAGCAGGGCGGCGCCCGATTCGGTGGCGGCAAAACCCGCCTCCTGCGCGCCAAGGCCCGCGAAGTCCGCGCATAGCCGCTCTGCCGCCACTATATCAGCCGGTTGCGGGAAGCATGGCTTGTGAAGATCACTAGGCATCTGGCAAGCAGAACAGAATGAAGCCGCGCCGAGGTCAAGCAGCCTGGATAGTCGTAGAAGCGCTGCACCAGCTTGGCCGTATCGCCATGCTGCTGCTTTTGCTTGTCATGGCTATAGTGGGGATGTTCGCCTACGGGCTCTCGAAAGGGCCGCTGGAGGTGCCGAAACTGGCCTCCTACCTGGCCTCGCGCGTCACCGGCGAGGGCGTGGAGGTGCATGTGGCCAAGGCGGAACTTGCCTGGGCCGGTTACCACAGGGGCGGCGCCATGCCGCTGGTGCTGCGGCTCGGGAATATCAAAATGCAGACCGCGTCGGGCGGCACGCTCGCGGATATTCCCTACGCCGATCTCTCTTTGCCCGTGGCGGATTTGTTCGGGGGCCGCCAGCCGGTGCTGCTGAGCGGAACGGGCGCGACATTTCCAGGCGGCGACGTGCCTGTTTCCTGGTACGCCAATCTCTGGCCAGGGGCCGGGTTCACGCTCCAGCATGGTGCGGTTTACGTCGCCATCGGCGCGGGCAGCATTGGCCGCGGGAAAGACACCGTGGCATTGAGTGCCGCCCATTTCGATCTCTCGGTTGCAAGTAATGGCAGCGTGAATGTCACGAATGGCATGGCGCAATTCGCTCAGCGCGGGCGGAGCGCGCCGCTTCTGACCTTCAGCTTCCAGGCGCATCGTGACAGGCTATGGCTGGGCCGGTTGAGCATCCGGGTAGATATGGTGCATGCGGCGGATCTGCCGGATTTCTGGCCGCCGGACGTGCTGCCGGATACGCGCAGATGGGTGACGCGGAACATCACCGGCGGCACCGCACACGATGCGCAATTCACTTTCGACATGTCGACCAATGGCGACCTCTCCCATT
>JAGWOU010000314.1 GCA_028870815.1 Rhodospirillales bacterium
GGTATGGGCAATATCATCGGGCAATATTTTATAGAGCTCATTTATAGCATGCCGTACCTCATGTTTCTGGCGAAAATTTTCTGTGTTGATCAGTGTACGGCTTGAATAGCGGATGTCTTTTTTGCGCTCGAACACGTCTTCTAAACAGTTTGGAAGATTTCCGCCGTCTTGGAACAGATCGACCTGAAAGGTCAGGCGGCTACGTCTTGGATAGTAATCCAAGATATGTTGCAAGGGTGTATTAGAAACTAACCCGCCATCCCAGTAATACTCGCCTTCAATTTCTATCGGCGGAAAGCCAGGGGGCAGGGCAGCACTAGCCATCACATGCTCTGGTCGAATAGAAATTTCTGCGCTGTCAAAATAAGCCAACTGTCCGGTTCGGATGTTAACGGCCGCAACACTAAGGCGCACCTCCTTATCTTGATTAAGATAATCAAAATCAACAAATGTCTCAAGTGTATGCTTGAGCCTCGCTGTGCTATAAAAGCTGGTGACAGCCTTGTTGGGCAACCATTCAATCAGCGAAAGTGGAGTGAAAAAACCTGGCTGTCCCCAGCATATTGATGATAGGGCACTAGCCTTCTGCTCCCAAATATTTAATGCGCTACTGGAATACGACATCAACCAAGACGTCGGCGCGGTGATATGCTCCCAGAACGCCCGCAATCGCTTTACACGTTCAAGCGGGGGATTACCTGCGATAATAGCAGCATTGATTGCTCCAATGGAGATGCCCGCCACCCAGTCCGGCAAATATGCCGAGGTAGAGAGGGCTTCGTAGGCGCCAGCCTGATAGCTCCCCAGCGCTCCTCCGCCCTGCAAAACGAGCGCGATTTTTTTGTCGTACGAAGCAGGACGAGAGGGAAAATTTTGGATTGTCATTTTTTCACCCAGTCTCGGTGTTTGAATTGGATTTTTGGTAAGCGTTGAAGATGACGTCTGTGTGGTAGTTCGTCCGGTCCGACAAATAGGTTACAGGCCGCCTCGCCTGTGCGATCAATCCGTTCTTAATTTTCCGAGATTGGTGTAACCTTTGGATCTGGCCGAGCGAACTCCTTTGAGTGCTACCTGGCGAAAGTAGAAGGCAGAATGCCTAGGAGATATTGTATACTTGGTTTCCAGTCTGGAGTTCTTGGATGAGTTACGCCGCTGGCCCTGTACTGACGCCTGCACAGCCCATGTTGGTTATGGGGGCCGTAGCGGTCATCATTTCCTTCGCCGGTTTGCTGCCTTCTGGCGCCGGTCCGCTTCCCGCCCAATTACTGATTGGCGTTGCGATGGGCGTGGCGCTGACGCATGGCGGCTATGGTTTTGCATTCGCCTGGCGGCGGCTTTTCACACATCGTGATGGCAGCGGCCCGTTGGCACACTTGCTGATGCTGGCCGCGGCAACCGTCCTGTTTGCGCCGTTGCTGTCGCATGGAGAGTTGTTCGGGCATGGAATGTTTGGCGCGACGGCGCCGGTTGATGTTTCCGTCGCAGCCGGATCTTTTCTGTTCGGTGTTGGGATGCAGCTGGCCGGCAGTTGCGCTTCGGGCTGTCTTTACACTGCGGGGGCGGGTAATTTACGGACGATCTGGGCGTTATTTTTCTTCTGTGCCGGTTCGTGTTTGGGCAGCTTGAATTAGCCTTGGTGGATGAGTTTGCCCTCTCTGGGGCCATTGCCGCTGGGGAAGATGCTCGGATGGAACTTGGCGGCAGGGCTGCAACTCGTGGTGCTTGGAGGGCTTGCTTTGTTAGTCAGGCGTTTTGCGCCTCCGGCTTCGTCCTCACGTCTATGGCCTCAGGGCGGTGCTTGGTTGCGGGGGCCTTGGCCCTTGCCCTTTACAGCAATTTTTCTGGCGGTACTTAACGGGTTGATGTTGATTGTCGCCGGACACCCGCTCGGCATCACGTGGGGGTTCACGCTCTGGGGAGGCAAGCTGGCTCATGCCCTGGGCTGGATACCTCCCGCACATGGTTTCTGGAGTTGGCCCTATCCGCACGCGGCGCTGGGGCGCGGCATTTTTACCGATGACACATCGGTATTTGATATGGGCATCCTGCTGGGTGCGTTTCTGGCCACCGCCGCGGCCGGGCGTTTTCGTATCGGACCTAGGCCGGGCTTGTTGCAGCTGGCCGTGGCGGGATTGGGAGGTTTGTTCATGGGCTATGGCGCCCGCCTTGCCTTTGGTTGCAACATTGGCGGCCTGTTTAGCGGCATAGCATCCCTCAGCCTGCGTGGCTGGGAGTGGTTGCTGTTTGGGCTGCTTGGTACCGTGGTCGGCATATCATTCAGGCGCCGCTTTGGGTTGCCGGATTAAATGTTATGGTTTTTCAAGTTGGGTTGTAACTTTTCGCTCTCGAAATACGAATAATCAGAGCCATCGGCCGTCAGCCGCTAGGTTTTTGCATCGGAGTTCCAAATGTTTCGCCGACATACCCTGAAACTCCCGTTTGTTCTTGCGGCAGTCTCGACTTCGTCTGCCGAGGCGGCGCTTCCACCAGGCACAGTGACGGTGCCAACACATAAAAACTTCAAGGCTCTTCTTGCGGCTCTCGATCAAGCCGTTGCCTCAAACAAGATGCTGGTCGTAGCCCGTGCGAGCGCCAGCCAAGGGGCCGCTGCCCGCGGGATCATGATTCTCGGCAACGAGGTGGTCATGGTTTTTCGTAACGACTTTGCCGTCCGTATGCTGCGGGCCAGCATTCCGGCGGGCATTGAAGCGCCCTGCGGTTTTATGTTACCGAGAACCAGGATGCCACCGCCAGCCTGGCCTACCGGAAACCGACAGCGGTTTTTGCCCCCTACCGTAGCACAAATCTGGACCAGATGGCCCTTGAGCTGGATATTATTTTCGACCGGATTGCCATGGCGTCAGTTACGTAAGTCGCATGAGGGCGGCGGCCCGCCGCCCTCATGGCGGCATCAGCTCACGCGGTAGCCAGCAAACATCTCCTCCACTTCGGTATGGAAGAGATGGTTGGCGTAATTGCTGAGCGTCTTCACCGCCATGGCGAGAATGATCTCCAGCGCATGGCGGTCGGTATATCCGGCGGCGTGGAAGGCTTCGAGGTCTTT
>JAGWOU010000315.1 GCA_028870815.1 Rhodospirillales bacterium
TGCCCGTGCCGGTATCGCTCACCCGGACCACAAGATACGGGCCTGCAGGCAGGCCAAAATCTTTCGCCGCGGGCGCATCCAGGGTGGCGCTGGAGATGCCGATGATAAGCTGGCCGCCGGCGGGCATGGCGTCCCGCGCATTGATGGCGAGGTTGAGCAGCGCGCTTTCAAGCTGTGCTGCGTCCACAACCGCGACAAACCTTTCCGCGGGTGCCTCCACCCGCAGCGCAATGGCCGGGCCGACGGCACGTTGGATCAGATCGGCAAGCCCCGCGACAAGCTGGACCACATCCACGGGATGGGGGTCCAATGTTTGCCGACGGGAAAAAGCGAGCAGACGCTGCGTGAGACTGGCCGCGCGCTGCGCCGCGTTTTTGGCAGCGTTGAGAAAACGCTCCAGCCCGGCGGTATGGCCCGCCGCCAGACGGCCCTCAAGTATCTCCAAACTGCCGCTGATGCCCTGGAGCAGATTGTTGAAATCATGCGCGATGCCGCCGGTAAGCTGGCCCACTGCTTCCATCTTCTGCGCCTGGCGCAGCGCCTCATGCGCCTCGGTTAGCTCCTGTGTGCGCTGCGCGACACGCTGCTCCAGCGTCTCGTTTGCCTCACGCACGCGCTGGATGAGCCGCGCATTCTCAATAGCAATGGCGGCTTGCGCCGCCACCCCACGCATCAGCTCCTCGTGCCGCGCGAGAAAGCGCGCGCGCTCCGGGTGGCCAAACAGCAATGTGCCGATCGCCTCACCCTCCCGCGAGATGACCGGCACGGCCAGGTAGCTCACCACGGGCAAATGCCCCTTGGGCATGCCGTGCAACGGGGTGTTATGGCCATAACGCGGATCCGCGGTGATGTCGTCCACCCGGATGATGTCACTTCCCTCGAACGTGGCGGTGAGCAACGCGGTGCGGCGGGGCATCGGGAACCCGGAGAAAGCCTCACGCGGGGCACCGGACAGGGTGTAGAGCATCATCCGCTCTCCAGCCTCGTTCACCACATGGTAGAAAAAGGCACCGAACGCGGCGCCGGTGAGCGCAACCCCTGCATCCGTGACCATTTGCACAATCTTCTCAGGGTCAGGCTCGGCAATTGTCGCGAGGGAGATTTGGTTCAGTGATTCCAGCGCCCGGCGATGTTCATGCAGCACCGGGCTGCTCACCTCATAACCCTGTTCGAACACCCCGATCACGCGATTTTTATCGTCAAGGATCGGCGTGAGGCTGTAGCGCCAGACCGTTTCCTGTGTGCGGCGGTGGAAATTTATCGCGGCCACACGTGCGAAACTGGTCTCAACCACACCGTGTTCCAGCACCCGGCGCAGATGCGGCTCCGTTTCCGGCCAGGCATTGCCCCAGACCAACGCGGCCGGCTGGCCCAGCCCTTCCTCGCGCCCATGCAACGCTGCCCAGGAATCATTGAACAGCATACGCAGTTCAGACCCCCAGTAAATTGCCGAAGGAACGGGCGAATTCAAGCAGATATGCAAGGTTTGCCGTAGCGCCTGCGGCCACGCTGCCTGGGCGCCAACCGGCGTAGCCGCCCAGGCGAAGTCGCCAATGCGCTCCGCCATGGCACCTTCGCTATAGCTGCGTGAACCAAAGGCCCGAATTGATCTCATCGCTTCGTTCAGTGCGGAAGCTTAATGCGCAATTAGGACACGAAAAAGCGTGGACTTGCAACGTATAGTCGCATTTTGCGAAAATTCTTAACCAGACACAGTTGTGCCGGTTTTTTTGCCACGCATTTGAGCAACGGCGCGCGGTTAACGCTCGACCTGACTCACATCCCGCACAGCGCCCTTGGCGGCGTTGGTGGTCATGGCCGCATAGGCCCGCAGCGCCGGGGAGACATTGCGCTTGCGCGGCTCAGCCGGTTTCCAGCCTTTCGCGTCCTGCGCGGCGCGGCGCTCGGCCAGCACCTGATCCGTCACGTTCAGCGTGATGCCACGGTTCGGAATGTCGATCAGGATTTCATCGCCGGTTTCCACGAGCCCGATCAGCCCGCCTTCCGCCGCTTCCGGCGACACATGGCCGATGGACAGCCCCGAGGTGCCGCCCGAGAAACGGCCATCGGTGATCAGCGCGCAGGCTTTGCCGAGGCCCTTCGATTTCAGATAGCTGGTGGGGTACAGCATTTCCTGCATGCCGGGTCCGCCTTTCGGCCCCTCATAGCGGATCACCACCACATCGCCCGCCTTCACCGCGCCGCTCAAAATCCCTGAGACCGCCGCGTCCTGACTCTCAAACACCCGGGCAGTGCCGTGGAAGGTGAGGATACTCTCGTCCACACCCGCGGTTTTCACGATGCAGCCTTCTGGCGCCAGATTGCCAAACAACACGGCCAGGCCGCCATCCTTGGAGAATGGGTGCGTCGCGGAACGGATCACGCCAGCCTGCCGGTCCATATCCAGATCATCCCAGCGTTCATTCTGGCTGAAGGCCACCTGGGTCGGCACCCCGCCGGGAGCGGCGCGGAAGAAGGTTTTTACGTCCTCACTATTGGTGCGGGTGATGTCCCAGCGGTTCAGCGCCTCGCCCAGGGTTTTGGTGTGCACGGTCGGCAGGGAGGTATCGATGAGACCAGCCTTATCCAACTCGCCCAGGATGGACATGATGCCGCCCGCCCGGTGCACATCTTCCATATGCACATCGTTCTTCGCGGGGGCCACCTTGCACAGGCAGGGCACGCGGCGGGAAAGCCGGTCGATATCCGCCATGGTGAAATCCACCCCGCCTTCCTGGGCTGCGGCCAGCAGATGCAGCACTGTGTTGGTGGACCCGCCCATGGCGATATCCAGGCTCATCGCGTTTTCGAACGCCTTGAAGCTGGCAATGCCGCGCGGCAGGGCGGTGGCATCGTCCTGCTCATACCAGCGCCGGGCGAGATCGACGATCAAATGACCTGCCTCGCGGAACAGCTTCTCGCGGTCCGCATGCGTGGCCAGGGTGGAGCCGTTTCCGGGCAGAGAGAGGCCCAAAGCCTCGGTGAGGCAGTTCATGGAATTGGCGGTGAACATGCCGGAGCAGGAGCCGCAGGTGGGGCAGGCAGAACGCT
>JAGWOU010000316.1 GCA_028870815.1 Rhodospirillales bacterium
AAGACACGCCCCTAGAATGCTAAAATTACCTATGATTCTAAGGCGATATCGAAACGTACCTAAATACAAACACTGCCACGGGAAAGTATAAAGCTTCTTAAAGACGCTCGCGATGGTGCCTGCTTGTTGTTTTAGCGGGCAGCCTTATCCGATCAGATGATGCCATCTGATCGGATGTTTTCTAGCTGGCTGGTATATTCGCGCAATGGCACAGCCCCTCGCCGCGCCACTTAGAGATGGTAGTGGATGCCGAACAGGAAGTCCTGCCCGTAATATTCACGTTGAATCGGGAACTGGGATGACGAGCTTTGGGTGAATTCCAGGACGGTATTGGTCAGATTCCGGCCTTGGAAGAAGAACTGCACATGGGGCGTAACCTGATAAGATAAATCGAGGTCAAGCCGGAAGCGCGGCTGGCTGAATACATCGGTGCTGGGATCGCTGCCAACCGAAAACAGGTTGCGCGAGACATAGGATTCCGAGAGATCGAAATCGAACGGCCCTTTCTGGTACATCTCGCTTACGTTGAAGGTCAGCGGCGAGGATTGCGGCAGGATTGAACGCCCCTGCCCCTGATGCACAACCGCCGTGGCGTTAACGTATGTGAGGTTCGCGTTGATGCCGAGCCCATCAAGCGGCGCCGGCAGGAAGCGGAAATGCTGGATCGCCTCCAGCATGATCCCGCGCGCGGAGGCACCGTTTATATTCTCGAATGTCTGATAAGTTGTCGTGGTGGTATTGAAGTTGCGTCCGACGATGTAGTTGTCGAATGTTTTGTAGAATACATCTGCCTCGAGAACATTATCCTCACTCGGATAATAACCCAGCACGAAATCATAGCTGCGCCCCGTTTGTGGACGCAGATTGGGATTGCCCGTGACCACCAGATCCCTGCCACCCTGGCCACCCTGAATTGTCGTGCTGACGGCGGGGTTGATCTGCTGGAAGCCAGGCCGGGCTATGCCGGTTGAAAAGGCGAAGCGCGCTTGCAGTTGCTTGGTCAATTCGTATTTCAACTGCACCGACGGGAAGAAGTTTACGTAATTCTGGGTGTTTGTCGTCGGTGACGCGTTCAGGGTTGTATTGCCGCTGGCATCGGTACTGGAGCCGTAGGCCGTGTAGGCGGCGGAGGTTGCCTCCACGCGCAAACCAGCGAGCACACCGAGCCTGCCGAACTGCATCGTCTCCTGGCCGAAGCCGGCATAGATGTTTTCCTGGTCGTGCTGATAAGCCAGCGCGTTGGAGAGACTATCCGGCGCCCAGCTATAGGGCGTTGAGAGCAACGCATCGTAATTCATCTTTGGCCCAACCGGGTAAAGGCCGTAATCTGTCTCCGTCTGTTCGCCGCCGGTTACGTCCGACAGCGGAAAAGCGCCGTTAACCGGGGTCGCGTTCAGATTATCCTGCAGACTATTGCGGGTACGCAGACTGACATTGAAGCCGGCATCAAAGTTACCCAGTCCGTCCAAAAATTCGGTGGGAATGGAGCCGTCGATTCCGTTGTCGTAAATCTTGTCAGTGGAATGATATGGCTGGTTAGCCAGATTATTGAATGTATAGTTGGACGGATTGGCAGGGTCATAAGGGGCGCCAGAAGCTGTTTGAATGGTGTAGCTGCGCGCGGTGGTATTCGCGGTATCGTAATTGATCGTCAGGTTCTGGTCGTTGCTTCCGAAATTCGAAACAAAATTTTTGTCGAACTGATCGAAGCCTTCAGTATAGGCGCTGTGGAATTTGACCGTCACCAGATCACCCAGCACCACGCTGCCGCCGCCTTCCAGAAAACCAAGGCCGACGCGCTCTCCGCTGTTCTCATAAAATTTATTTAGATTGGCGCCGGTGGCGGTAAAGTTGTTATTGCCGTTATCGGTTACCGCGTCACCGGCGCTGCCATCGAGATTTTGCAGGTAGAGTTCGTTCTTTTGGATCGTTTCATTGTCCGCGCTGTAAAGTCCGCGAATGAAGAAATGTGTGGTTGCATCCGGGTCAAAGTCAAATTCGCCGGAATATCCTTGCGTGATGCGGTTATTGTCATAATGGCGAAGCTGTAGATTGTTCAACAACGCCGGCGTGCCAGCCGTGGTTGGATTCGTGTAGCTTTCTTCTTCGTCAAAAATTCCGGGAGAGCTGTTGATGTAACCGTAGCTGAATATAACGCCGAAAGGCTTGTCATTCGGCAGAGAGATCATGCCAGGAATTGCGAAGCGCGTGCCTGCCTGGATATTGCCTTGAAAGGCGCCATGACCCTCCAGGTTGGAGTACCCACCGGCCGTGGTGATATCGAGCATCGGTTTGCCATCCGCGGGCAATGCCGGCGGCTTGAGGTTAACTACACCACCGAGCCCCGTTGCCCACATATCAGGCGTCAGCGAATCGATCACCTCGGCCCCGCCGATGACACCCGGCGGCAGGAAATCAAGCGAAGTGGCACGACTGCCGCCATCCGGATTCGCATTGGTGTTGGTTGCAGGAAGGTTTATGCCAGCATATTGCGTGGCGTTAAGATCCTCGGCAAGACCACGAATGTTGATGAAGCGGCCAAATCCAGAATCCGATTCCATGGACACGCCAGGAACATGCTGAAGATTCTCCGCGACATTGGCATCCGGCAGTTTCCGCATCACTGATTCGGGCTGCACAGAGATGATGTTCGGGGCAAGCTTTTGCTGCCTGATCGCCTGCGCCTGTGTTCCGGTGGCGCTCGGCGCCACATATCCAGACGTCCGCGAAGCGGCGGTTGCCGTGACAGAGCCTAGATCAAGTGTCTCGGAGGAAGTTGCTGTCTGCCCAATTGCCGCTCCGGCCCATATCGTAGTGCAAAGCGCGGTTGTTGCATAAAGTACAAGAGAGCGATTGAGTGTCATCTTGATCTGAACCCCAGCATGCTGATGTAGCGGAGAGCAGGCTTTATGGTTCAGAAATATTCTTCGCAACAAAACGTGACAGAAATGTTGCAGAATATTGCAAGATTTTTTTAAATTTCATAAGACTTACATATGACCGTGGCGTGACAATGCCCGCAGGCTGCCACGTGTTATATCGCCCTTC
>JAGWOU010000317.1 GCA_028870815.1 Rhodospirillales bacterium
CAGCGGCCCTTGCAAGGAAAGGTCGAGCAAATCGTCATCGAATAACATGGCGACGTTGCGGCCGTAACAGGCCTGAGCCAGAGCCTGATGCGCCGCACCGGAGCCATGCACCACGAACCAGCTATTGGGGCCGGTGCGGTAGAGAATGCCGTCATCGATAAACTTTCCACCCTCATTCAAGAAACACGCGTAAGCGGATTTGCCAGGCGTGATTTTCGACACGTCCCGGGTGGTAAGATAGTCCAGAACGCCGGAAGCATGCGGGCCATGCAGATGTACTTTCTTCAGCCCCGACACATCCATCAACCCGGCCTTGGTGCGAATGGTGACATGGTCCTCTTGCACATCGTGCGCATAGCTCCAGGCCGTAGGCATGCCGTTCCAATCTTCGAGTTTGGAGCCGAGGGCGCTGTGGCGAGAGGCGAGAACGGCGTGGCGCCAGGAACGTGTCATGCGTGAACCTTTTTGCTTTAAGTAGATTGTATAAAACCATTCGCGGTGAGGCCAGCACGCGACGCTTTTGGACACGCCGTGCCGCCGCATATCAGAGGGGTGTTTTCTAAGTTCAAAAAATTCCTTTTGGGAATGTATGGTAATTTAAAGGAAACTAATCTGTCAACGCAAAGTTCTCCATTTTGTCCGTTGGCACGCAATGGCTTCACCCGGCGTGAAAAAATTTATGCGCGGACCCGGGTCTTCTCCGGGTCGTAATGCGGAAAGCCAACAACTTTGGCTTTCAACCGCCGTTGCTGGCCATCCAACTTTCCGATCTCAAGCATCGTCCCAAGCGGCGCGTAATATGTATCCACTCGGGCCAGAGCAATGGATTGATGCAGGATGGGCGAACGCACCGCGCTGGTGACCACGCCGATTTGCGCGCGCCCACTATGCACACAATCACCGTGGTGGATTGGCTCATTACCCTCGATCAACAGACCGACAAGCTTGCGCATGGGATTGGCTGCGCGGCGGCGCAGCGCGTCCTGGCCAATGAATTTTTCCTCGCGGTCAGCAACAGCGAATCCAATTCCAGCTTCAAAGGGATCGGTCTCGTCAGAAAATTCATGACCCGCCAGGATGAGTCCCGCTTCAATGCGCAGCATGTCCAACGCTTCCAGCCCCATGGGCTGTGCGCCTGCATCCGCAAGCCTGTTCCACAATTCCACGGCATTGCTGGGATGCACCCAGATTTCAAAGCCAAGCTCACCGGTATAGCCGGTGCGGGAGATAACGAGCGGAATTCCCTGCGGTCCGTCTAGCCTGCCAATGGTAAAGCGGAACCATTTGAGTTCAGCGATGGAAGGCTGTGTGGGCGGCGTGAAGATCAACGGCGCCAGGATTTCGCGCGAGCGTGGCCCTTGCAGCGATAAATTATGCAACTGGTCGGCGGAAGAGCGTATGAACACGCGCATTCCGCGAGCGACAGCCAATTCGCGCAGCCAAACACCGGAATAATCTGAACCACATACGAAACGGAAATTATTGGCGCCGAAACGCATCACCGTACCGTCGTCGATCATGCCGCCGTTCTCATAGCACAATGCCGTATAGACAACCTGGCCGATGGCGAGCTTGCGGATATTTCGGGTCATCGCCACGGCCAATAGGGCTTCCGCATCGGGGCCAGTAATTTCGAACTTGCGCAGCATCGAAAGATCGATCATTGCCGCTGCCTCGCGGCAGGCGAAATACTCGGCCACCGCCCCGCCATCGGTAAAGCAGGATGGCAGCCAGAACCCGCCATTCTCGATGAAGTTACGGGTAAGTTTTGAAGTGGCCGCGTGAAAACCGCTTTCCCGGCTCAGCCTCGGCTCGGCGTCTGGCGTCATGCGATGCGCGATCCCTTTTGAGAAATTTTCCGACTTATCATAAATGCGAATCAATATATCGGTCGGATTATAGGCGTTGGTGGTGAATACATCATCCGCGCAAGAGGAACTGGCGCAGATGAGGTCCCGCATGGCGCGCAGCAAGACGTAATCGCCTGGGCGGGACCAAGCTTCGTCGGCAACGATCGTGCCATCCGCTGAAACCTGGGTGTTGAAGAAAAAATTAATCGCCGGCCAGCCAGCGCGCGGCGTAATGCCGAACGATGCAAGCACCTGGTTGAAATTATCAGAACAATTCGGATGCCCCGGATAGCCCGCATCCTCATAGGATTTGGCGGAACAGGCGAGACCGAATGTATCGTGCCGCCCGCAGGTATCGCGAATAACTTCCACCAGCGGGAGCATCCGGTCATCAAAAAATTTTGCGTAGAGGCCGGGGCCGGGATAAATCCGGCCGCCCAGGGTACGAGTGGTTGTAGAATCCAGCCCATGTTCCGGCGCACCCGCATCGAAGGCAAGGTAATCTGAACATTGCTGGCCATCGAGATCAATTATCTGGATATAGTCTCCCGCCACGACCTTGTAGGATTCAGCCGTGGCGGCACGCACCAAAATCTCAGCCTTCACCTTGGCCAATGGCGCGGGAAAAGCCCCTTTCACCCTTCGCAAATTAACCCGCAGATCCGTCGGCGGCACCTGCTCATGCGGCTGCATCGGTTGCCCGGGAGCAGAAATGGACACAGCGCAATCCCGCGCCGCCAGCATACGAAACGATGCGCCAGGCAAAGACGTTTCGTCGAGGACACGCTGGAGCGACTCACCTGAGATTTGCAGATCGCAAGGCTGAGCGCCTTGCTCATCAACTACCTCCAATTCGTCACCCTGCCATAGCGCAACAGCCAAGGACGCGCCGCCGCGCACGTAAATCATCTCGGCTATTCCATTGGTTTTTTTTAATTCATCCACGATCTTTACCGTATGCCTTGGAGTCAACTTCGATCATCGCGATCTCTACGCAAAACAAAATAGCCTTATTAAGCGCAAACAAACAGGCCAACATATATGTGTTAGCCTGTTTGTTTTCAGCTACGCGGCTTACAAGTGGAAAAACCAGTTGGAAAGCAGTACGACGCCAACGCCGCCGGCCAAGGCTAGATAAGGCAGGAAGCCCGCACGTTTTGTTGTCGTGTCGCCAGCCCCGCCCACATGTAAGTCC
>JAGWOU010000318.1 GCA_028870815.1 Rhodospirillales bacterium
TTTTCGCAGCCGGTTTTGCCGCGGCAGCGGTCTTCTTCGCGGTAGCACGCACAGCTAGCGGCTGGGCGCGCTGTGTGTTGTTGTCTTCACTGGTCACGAGAATTGCTCCTTGCATTCAAGGTTATGGTTGAGTTCTGTAGGTCGCGGTCCGGCACAGAAACGTCTTTTCCCACGGCGATAAGCCGTCCTTCTTATTGCGTGCGGCTCCTTGACCGGCAGAAATTTAGACTCGGCTGCGACGCGAATCGCGTAATGCACGCAAGAATCGCTATTCCGCTTCTCTCATCGCGCTGTCAACAAAAAGCGTGAGTAAATTGGCGTAATCACGCATTTTTTTTTGTTCAGTTGCAACCATACGCCGTTGCGATTGATTTCGCCATGAAAGCGCCTCGCTCTCGCCGCTTTTTCATCAGTTCCATCGCGGGAACAAGACGGTTCGAAAAAACAACATTACGAATCGAGCATGCGTGCAGCGCGCGATTTTTTCGGCGATAAAAAACACGAAAGTGGATGGATGATGAACGCCGTGAAAATGCTGCGGGATTCGCCGTTAACTTCTTCGTCGCTTGCATAACCGCACCTCATCACGCGGCTTGCGCGCCAGGCGTTCGGGTTTGAATTGTCGCGGCTTTCCTTAACGGTTATGGTTCTTGCAAGGCCTTGCGGCGAGCGGTCAGTGACGTGGCGTTGCGGGTTGGATGAAGGTCATATCATCTTTCGGTAAAAGGCGCGGAGACTGAGATGACGGATGCAAAAGGCAGGTTGACGCGGGTTATTCTGGAAGGTGAGGCGCTGCATCGCATCTCTGCCTTGCAGCAAGCCGACCGTGAGCAGGCGGTGCATGACCTTGCACAGGAGAATGAGTTTTACCTGCCAGCCCATCCACATCTGCAAAGCGTTCTGCATCTGTCCATTCAGGAAGGCCGGCTTGTTCTTGATGTGCGCGATGAGAACGACCAGCCCATACAGGCGGTTCTGTTGGCTCTGGGGCCGTTTAAAATGCTGATCCGTGATTACCGGATGCTGCTGGATTCATATGCGAGCGCCGTTGCCGAAGGGCGAGAGGCGCGCATCCAGGCCATAGATATGGGCCGGCGCGGGTTGCATAATGAAGGGGCGGAACTGATGATGCGGCGGCTTGCGGAAAAGGTGGTGATTGATTTTTCCACCGCGCGGCGCTTATTCACCCTTGTCTGCGCTTTGCACCAAATACTTTAGGAACCTTTAACGCCATGAAAATAGACGGGACTCCGTACCGCTCAATCTGGGTGGACGAGACTGACGGATGGTCTGTCCGCATCATAGATCAGACCAAGCTGCCCTGGTCTGTCGATCTCGTCAGGCTCACCACACTTGAGGAGATGGCCTATGCCATAAAGGCCATGCTGGTGCGCGGTGCGCCGTTGATCGGCGCCTCGGCGGCCTATGGCGTGGCGCTGGCCATGCGGGTGGATAGCTCCGACACCGCGCTATCGCATGCGCTTGAGGTTCTGGCCGCCACGCGCCCCACCGCGATCAATCTGCGTTGGGCGCTGAGCCGCATGGGCACTCTGCTGAGCAAGCTGGAACCCGCCGCGCGCACGGCCGCGGCCTATGCCGAAGCCGCCAGTATCTGCGATGAAGACGTTGCGGTGAACGCGGCGATCGGGCGCAACGGCCTCGCTTTGATCGAGGAAAAGGCGAAGACGAAAAAGCGCGTGAACATTTTGACGCACTGCAATGCAGGTTGGATCGCCACGGTGGATTGGGGCACGGCGCTGGCGCCGATCTATATGGCGCATGATGCCGGGATCGACGTGCATGTCTGGGTGGAGGAGACCCGCCCGCGCAACCAGGGCGCCTCGCTGACCGCCTGGGAGCTTGGCAAACATGGGGTCAAACACACCGTCATCGCCGATAATGCCGGCGGGCATTACATGCAGCATGGCGAGGTGGATCTGGTGATTGTCGGCACCGACCGCGTCACCCGCCAGGGCGATGTCTGCAACAAGATCGGCACCTATCTGAAGGCGCTGGCGGCGCATGATAATAACGTGCCGTTCTGGGTGGCGCTGCCGTCCTCCACGATCGATTGGACGATCCGCGACGGGGTTTCCGAAATCCCGATCGAGGAGCGGGCCGCTTCCGAAGTGACGACGATGACCGGGCGCGCGATGGATGGCTCGATCGCCACGGTGCGCATCGTGCCGACCTCCAGCCCCGCCGCCAACCCGGCCTTCGATGTGACGCCGGCGCGGCTGGTGACCGGGCTGATCACCGAGCGCGGGTTGTGCGAAGCGACGGAGAGCGCGCTGACCGGAATGTTCAGCGACCTCGCGTGAGGAGGGGTTTAAAGAAAGGCGGCGGTTTCGCCGCCTTTTTCAGTCTGGCGCTGCTGGGCGCCTGCGCGCCGCAGAACCATGCGCCGCCTTTTGCCAACCAGCCTTATGAAGCCTTCTCGCGCAGTGCCGCGGTGGCCATCGCGCTGCGCGAATGGCGGCTCTGGGGCGAGCATGTGGATGATGGCGACGTGCCCTATGTGCAGCAGGCCGGCACCATGCCCGAGCGCGCCCAGGGGCTGTGGCAGCGCGTCGGCGAATATTGGTGGGAGGGGATGAACGCTGGCGAGCCGGAGGCGCGCTGGACTGGCAAGCATGATGCCCAGGGGCGGGTTTTCCCGGTGCGGGTGAATGGCGATTATGCGTGGTCGGCCGCCTTTATCTCTTATGTGATGCGCATTGCCGGAGCGGGGCCGAAATTTCCCTACGCGCCGGATCACTCCTTTGATCTAGATTATGCGGCGCGGCCTTATCGGCCGGGGAAGTTGCTGATCGCGGAGAACCCGGCAATTTACGCGCCGCGCCTGGGGGATCTGGTGTGTTTTCCGCGCGGGGCCGCGCGTGACCTTACTTATAACGATCTGCCCACGAAGGATCATTTCCCCGCCCATTGCAGCATCGTCACCGGCGTGGCGGCGGGGGAGGTGGATGTGATCGGGGGGAATGTGGATGATGCGGTGAGGCTTGAG
>JAGWOU010000319.1 GCA_028870815.1 Rhodospirillales bacterium
AAAGCGGAAGGCTGTGACGAGGGCCAAGGTTTCCTGTTGGGCAAAGCACTTCCACCGGAAGCATTTCTGGATGAGTTGAAGTGGACGCAACCCCAAGTTTCGTTTCTAAGCTCCAGGCGGCATCAGGGATGAACTGGCTGAAACGCACGAGTAAAGCGTTGATGGAGGTGCCAAAAGGGGTATTTGGCCGGTTACGCGACAGGCCCGACAGCGAACATGAGATGAGCTTCAATCGTCTAGTTTTCGCAGGTCTCATAGTTGCAATTTTATTGTTGGGCCGGCGTTCTTCCCAGGACGCGCTGGCGGTGATGGTCGTTTACTTCATCCTGGCTTTGGGCGGGCTGGCGCATATCTTCTGGCGTCCTGGCGTCTGCCAGACGCGAAGAGTATATGCGCTGCTGCTTGATTGCTGTTTTCTCTCGTGGCAGCTGCATTTGGGTGGTGAGCGCGTTGCGCTGTTCTACCCTGTTTATCTTTGGGTTATACTTGGCAACGGCTTCCGCTTTGGTATCGGGTTCCTGGCTCTTGCGGTGTCGGTCGCTACATCCAGCTTTTTGTTGGTTGTGCTCAGCACGCCCTTCTGGCGGTCGCAAGTGCATCTTTCCGCGGGTCTGCTTGCCGGCATGGTCATTCTTCCGGCATATGCAAGCACTTTGATTAGGAAGCTCTCTCTTGCCACTAAAGCGGCGGAGCAGGCCAATGAGGCCAAAAGCCTGTTTCTGGCCAGTGTAAGCCATGAGCTGCGTACGCCGCTCACCGCCATCATTGGGATGAACGAGATGCTGCGGACGAGCTCACTGGACGATGCCCAGCGTGAGATGGTTGAAACGGTGGACGTCGCCAGCCGATCGTTACGGACATTAATCAACCAATTGCTTGACTTCTCGCGCATCGAAGCTGGGCGGATGACCAGTACGGTTGAAGAATTTGACCTTGTTAGCCTGTTAATCGATGTGCGGCGAATTCTGGAAAGCCAAGTTCGCGAAAAGAACCTTCAGTTCAAGATACATGTCTCACCAGGTGTTCCTACTCGGGTGAAAACCAGCCGGCTGCAGCTACAGGAAATATTGGTTAATCTTGCCGGAAATGCGGTGAAGTTCACTGAATCTGGCGCTGTGGTTGTCGCGCTGGATGCGCAGGCTTTGGATGGGAATGAAGGAGGGCTCATCCTTCACGGCGAGGTCTCTGATACGGGCATTGGCATTTCAGAGGAGGCTCAGGCCAGAATCTTTGAAAGTTTTGTTCAGGGAGATGCGTCGATTCTTAACCGTTATGGCGGGACCGGTCTCGGACTCGCGATTACCCGACGTCTGGCCAGGATGTTGGGAGGTGACGTTACGGTTGAGAGCGCCGTTGGTAAGGGTAGCACGTTCAAATTCCACATCAAGGCCCTTCGTGCCACTGAAGCGGCGGAGGCTTGGCAGCCTCCTGCCGAAAAGATTGGACTGCGCGTGCGCAATCCGTTGAATAGATCCTTGTTGCGCACAAACCTCGCCGCGATGGGTGTGCAGGTTGAGTTGGTGCCCCCGGCGAATGGACCGGTTGGCGAGAACCCTGGCATGCGAGTGCTCATAGAATACCATGCTGAGGACGACATACAATTTTCATCATCGCAGTCTGTTGTTGAAACTATTCTGATCCATCCATGTGCCGCGACTGGGTTGCCCGATCTTTCCATCCGTCAACATTATGTGAGTTTGCTTTCTCCTGATTTTTCGGATCAGGAGTTGCAACAAGCCTTGTCCGTGGCCAGCCGGCTCAGCGGCATTGAGGGGCCTTGTCCCGCGGAAGCCAAAGTACCGTTGGCACCTATGACGCCGGCTATGCCCTCCCCCCCCCAAGCATCTGTCGGACGTAATGTTTTGCTGGTGGATGACAATCGGACAAATCAGCGCGTGTTCACCCGGATTTTGGAAGCCGCAGGCCATAGAGTAAGCGTGGCGGACAACGGCAATCTCGCCATTGATGTTCTGGAGCGCGAGGGTGACCGCTTCGATATCGTCCTGATGGACTTCAATATGCCCGGCATGGACGGTCTGGAGGTGACCAAACTTTATCGTGTCATGTCGCTTGGCGCCCGGCGCCTGCCAATCGTCGGCCTTACAGCAGATGCATTCGCCCATGCCAATGGAAGTTGGAAGGATGCGGGAATGGATGGCTGCCTGGTGAAGCCTGTAGCTCCACAGGATTTGGTGGCCGTGGTTGAGAAGATGGCCCATGCGCGTGAGAACGAGCCGTTGGTTTCATCTGCCCGCGCGCCGATCGAGCTGGTGCGGGCATCGCAAGAGGATGCCGTTCTGGACGAGGCAATCATCGCTAATCTGCGATTGCTCGGCGACAACCAGTTTCTCAATGAATTACTATCGGAATTCCTCTCCGACGCGGGAGATCTGATTGATCTGCTCACAGTCGACGCATTGCGTGGCGACAGTCCGGAATTCCGTAATCACGCACACGCCCTGCGGAGCAGTGCGGCGAATGTCGGGGCGAAAGCTCTAGGGGAATTATGTGGCCCCTGGGCCGGAATGCGAGGGGGTGAATTGAAGGCGCAAGCCGCATCGTTCACGGCTCGCGCTCAGAAAGAGCTGATAAAAACCAAGCAGGCCGTGATAGACCTGAGCATGGTCCGCAGGGCGAACAATCAATGATTGTCCGCCCTGTTGGGAATATGCCGCTCATGTCATTCAGCGGCCATCGCCGTGTAGTGCTGCGGGCGCAACGCCATCAGGCGGCGGTCCTGTGCGGTGCAAAGCTTATCCATCTTGCGTAAATCCGCCGCGGACAGGTTTAGAGCGGCCTCTGCCCAGATGTCTACGACATCTATAAGTTCTTCAAGTGTCACCGGGTTTACGCGCCGGCGGGCGCGCAGAGTGGCCATATGCGCGTTAAATTTCCTGTTGTGGCGTGCGATGTAGTCCTGTGCGGTTTGCTCACCTTGGCCATCCTCGGCCAGCACATCCACGACGCCCATTTCGAACAATTCTTCAGCGGAATAAAT
>JAGWOU010000320.1 GCA_028870815.1 Rhodospirillales bacterium
CCAGGCGGCGCTGGAGATCGCGCATAAATCGGGTGCCGCCATCCACGCCGTCGGTTCCAGCGCGCGTGAGCAGAGATTGCTGGACGGCACAACCATTCCCGTCCTCCCACTTTCCACCTTGGATAAGCAAACACTTCCCGGCGCCCTAGTTCTGCATATGGCGTTTTTGACCCGTGAGCACGCGGCGCGGATGCAAGAGGCGGATTATATCGCCGCGAACCGTATGATTTCGGAATCTGTCGCCGGCTTCATAAGGCGCAACGGCGCACGCGGGATTTTCGTACCCTCCTCCGGCGCTGTTTATGCGCCGCCGCCCAACCCTTATGGCGCGTGCAAGCTGGAGGACGAAGCCCGCTTCACCGCGCTGGGAGAGGCGCTATCCATCCCCACCGTCATCATCCGTGTCTTCAATATCGCCGGACCGTTCATCAACAAGCAGAATTCTTATGTTCTGGCCTGCATATTGCGCGACTTGCTCGCCAACCGGCCGGTAACGCTGCATGCCGCGCACCCCGTCTGGCGTGGCTACGCGCATGTAAACGACGTGTTGAGCATTGCCATGGGCTTATTGCTTGCTGGGCATTCTTCACCGGTCTTCGATAGCTGGGGCGAGCCTGTGGAGGTTTCCGACCTTGCGGCGCGCACGGCGAGGGTGGTGAATAGGGAGTTGGTAATTCAGAGGCCGGAATGGAGAGATGGAGCGCCGGATTATTATGTTGGCGATGAAAAGGCGTATTTGTCTCACGCAGCTTCGTTGAATCTAGAACCCTCCGGGCTGGAACAACAAATCCGGGACACGATGACATATCTGACGACATTGACAACATAAGGGGATTGTCTTTGATACGGCACAGGCAAACAACGCGTTTGGCCCCGTTGGTATTGGTGATGATTATTGAACTGATATTTTGAACTGAAATAGAATATGATTTCTCAGGATAAAGACCTTAGAAAGCCAAATTTTTTCATCATTGGCGCGCCAAAATGCGGCACTACGGCATTGGCAAGCTGGCTTGAAGAGCATCCGCAAATTTTCTTTTCTCCTGTAAAGGAGCCGCATTATTTTAGTACGGATCTGCGAGTCAGCAGAATTCCTGAACACGATCGGTATAGCGCTTTGTTTAGTGGCGTCACGCATCATCATCGTGCCGTCGGAGAGGGGTCAGTCTATTATTTGTTTTCAAAGGACGCGGTACGAAATATCGAGAATTATTCGAAATGCCAGGCAAAATATATCGTATGCTTGCGGAATCCTGTTAAAATGGCCCCCTCTTTTCATTGGGAGCAGCTTTTTTCCGGTAAAGAGCATATCAAGCCCTTTGCAAAGGCATGGGCTGCCAGTGACAACCGCTTGCAAGGTAAAATTGTTCGAAGAAGCTACCAGGATGTACGGGAATTGGCGTATAAGGAGGTTTGCAAATTAGGCTTCCAGCTTGCACGGCTCTACAATACGATTCCACGCGAACGGGTACATACGGTTTTGCTCGACGATATAGAGCGAGACGCGCGTTTAGCTTATCTTTCTGTGCTTAACTTCTTGGGTGTGGATGATGATGGCAGATCGCATTTTGATGTGAAAAATCCTGCCAAAGCGCTTCGCGTTAGACAACTGCAAGCGGTGCCTCAGTTATTACAACGCATTAAGGAGAGTGTTGGGATATCGAAGAGTTTCGGCTTTGGAGGGCTAATCGCCAAAGCCAATAAAAAAGTCACTCCATGGCCGACCTTAAGTGACGAATTACGGCTTGCTTTGGAAGGTCATTTCCGTGAGGATATTTTGCTCCTGGAGCATCTCTTGCGGCGCGATTTATCACATTGGTTTGAGCATAAGCCGAAAACTGTGCCTGAATGCGGCGATCCTAGCTTGCCCGGGTAACGGTACGCCAGGCTATCCAGAAATAAATAGGTGCCACAACTGCAAGCCACAGCGCCGGTGTAACGAGCAAGATGCCGGGAGCGCCAAACGCATGTGCCGCCAGAAATTTCAACCCAAATCCTACGGCGGGCGTGAAAAACAAAAGCCTCGATTTTCGGTCGTTTGTCCGGTGGCGAGGCCGCGGGGGATAAGGGTGACAAGCGCACCGCCTAACCCCAGCGCGAGCAGGCCGGAAAGCCATGCCAGCGATGTCGCGGCCCCCCACACGCTAAACCCGGCCACGCCAACACTGTGCAGAACGACCGGTAAGGTGATGATGGAACTAAGAAGTTGCGCAAATCTCTGAATCAGCCTGGCAAGCGAGGTCCGCATGATGCTGGTGTTTCGGAGCTTACTCATTAGGATCGCCGTATCCGCACGTGCTCCGCTTACCACCACCCGGAAGCGCGTACCCAATGCCAGCGCTTTGGGGACACGATATTCCTGGTTAAACAAGTGCGCAAATGCCAGGCGTTGCTCTACAGCTCAGCCTGCACGGTTTGGGGTCTCGTTCCAGTTCTGCTACCTGTTTTTGGCAAGTGGAGCGGAATATGAAAATCGGTTGCGTGCTGATGCAAAAGAATGAGGTGAACGCCCTGGAGCCCTGGCTGCTCTACCACGCGTATCTCTTCGGCATGCGAAATCTTTGTGTCATCGACCATGGTTCTACCCACCCCAAGGTCCTCAATACCCTTTCCTGGTATGAGCAAGACGGGCTGCGCGTGGTGCGGCTACCTGCGGAGGCGGATTTCGGCTTGCAAGGCGAGTTCATGACCAACGCGATGCGGGTGATGGACGAAGAAGGCGATTATGATTTCCTGCTGCCGATAGATTGTGATGAATTCCTGGCGGTGCGTAGGGAGGACGGCAGCTTTACCTGCAACAAGAAAGACATTCTGGACGAACTGGCAAACTATGCCGGGCGGACGGAGACGCTGGAGATAAAGCAAAACTTACTGAACATTCTTGGGCACCCAAACACTTACTGGGCGCTGCCTTACCAGAAGGTGTTCTTTTCAGGTGGTAATCTTGGCCTGCTCTGCCATGGGTCGCACGAGGATATTTCAGGCC
>JAGWOU010000321.1 GCA_028870815.1 Rhodospirillales bacterium
AAAGGCTAGAGAGCCGCCATGCGCGACATTTACGACGCGATGGTGATTGGCGCGGGGGCCGCCGGGCTGTTTTGCGCGGGCAGCCTGGCGCAAGCGGGGCTGCGCGTGGCGGTGCTGGAGCATGGGCCGGAGCCGGGCCGGAAAATTCTGATTTCTGGAGGCGGACGCTGCAACTTCACGAATCTTGAGGTGAGTGCCAGGAACTTCCTCTCCACCAATCCGCATTTCTGCAAATCCGCCTTGGCAGGGTTTACACCGCATGATTTTCTGGCGCTGGTGGAGGGTGCCGGGATCGCCTGGCATGAGAAAACCCTGGGGCAGCTATTCTGCGATGGCTCGGCCCGGCAGATTGTGGCTATGCTGCTGGAGCGGATGGGCGATGCCACCCTGCATTGTGGCGTGACGGTACGGGAGGTGTCTCACGACGGCGCGTTTCGCGTGGAGACGGATCGCGGGTTATTCCAAGCCAGGAATCTCGTCGTGGCGACGGGCGGGCTGTCGATCCCGAAGCTAGGTGCCACGGATTTCGCCTACCGGCTGGCGCGGCAATTCGGGCATGACGTGCTGCCGCCGCGCCCGGCCTTGGTGCCGCTGACCTTCGCGGCTGGCTGGATGAGTGCGCTGGCGGGGGTTTCAGCCCCGGTGTCAGCGCAGGCGGGCAAGGCGCGCTTCGTGGAAAATTTGCTGTTCACCCATCGCGGGCTTTCCGGCCCGGCGGTATTGCAAATCTCATCCTATATGGCGCCGGGCGAGGCTTTCGCCGTGGATTTTGCGCCCTTAACGCGGATGCAGGAGGCATTGCCCGCCGCCAAGCGCGCCCGGCCCAAGGCGGGGTTGAAGACCGTGCTGGCGGAGCATCTGCCCGCCCGCCTGGCCGCGCATCTAGCCGAGGCGCATCCCGGCAACCTCGCCGATTTGCCGGACAAAACCCTGCACGCGCTGGGCGCCCGACTGAACCGGTTTGAATTCACGCCCAGCGGCACAGAGGGGTTCGCGAAAGCCGAGGTGACGGCAGGCGGGGTGGACACCGGCGGGTTGAACTCCCGCGATTGCGGCAGCAGAATTGTGCCGGGGCTTTATTTCATCGGCGAGGCGGTGGACGTGACGGGCTGGCTCGGCGGTTATAACTTCCAATGGGCATGGGCGAGCGGCCATGCCGCCGCGAAGGGGATTGAAGGGACGCGACAACATGGCCAATGACAAGCAGAAAACCTATTGGAACGAGGTGGCGGCGCCGAAATGGCTAGGCCTGGGCGGCGCCATGGAGGCACGGCTGGCACCCATAAGCGATGTGGTGATTGCCGCCGCCGCGCTGCAACCAGGTGAGCGCGTGCTGGATATTGGCTGCGGGGCTGGCGTCACCAGCCTGGAGGCCGCCCAGGCGGTAGGGCCGCAGGGCCATGTTCTGGGTGTGGACATCGCCGCCCCGATGGTGAAGGCGGCACGGGCCTTGGCCGAAAAACACGGGGCTATCAACACGGAATTTACGGTGGCTGACGCTCAGACGGAGGTTTTCACTCCACCCGCGAACGTGCTGATCTCCCGCTTCGGGGTGATGTTTTTCGAGGACCCAGTAGCAGCCTTCGCCAATCTGCGCCGCAGCGCGGCACCTGGGGCGCGCATGGTGTTTGCCGCCTGGGCGCCGCTTCAGCAGAACCTGCATTGGGCGCTGCCGCTGCATACGGTAGAGGCGCTGCTTGGCCCCGGCGCGCCGCGCATCCCGCGCGCACCCGGCCCACTGGCCTTTGATAACGCGGATTATGTTTTGTCGATTCTGCGTGATTCCGGCTGGAAGAATGGCGAAATAGAAGCCAAGGCGGTGTATCTCAGCGGCATGGAGCTGGAGGACGAAGCGCGGGTGGCCTGCACGATGGGGCCTGCCGGCGCGCTGTTGGACGAGAAACAGGCCACCCCCGCCCAGCGCGCGGAGGCGTATGACGCCATACTCGACGCACTGCCGGATTATGCGGCGCTGGCGGAGGAGGGCATAAAACTGGCCGCGACCATCCACCTGATCACCGCAGACGCGCCATGAGCCTTTCCCAGATCATGATTTTCTGTGTGGCGCTTGCCGTGATGGCGGGCACGCCAGGGCCGGGCATAGCCGCACTTGTCTCGCGCATTCTCACCAACGGGTTTTGGGATGTGCTGCCGTTTCTGGCGGCGATGTGGGTGGGCGAGGCCATTTGGCTCACCGTGGCCATGCTCGGGCTTTCCGCGCTGGCACATAGCTTCGCCTTTATGTTCCTGGTCCTGAAATATGCGGGTGCGGCGTATCTGCTATTCCTTGCCTGGAAAATGTGGCGCGCGCCGGTGAACATAGAGGATGCCGCCCTGCCCCGCCGCCGCCCGCTGCGCATGTTTGGCGCCGGGCTGATGGTAACGCTGGGCAACCCGAAAATCATGGTGTTCTATCTGGCGGTTTTGCCGGCGATTATTGACATCCGGCATGTGACACTCGGCCGCTGGGCGATTTTAACGGCGGCGCTGTTCTGCGTGCTTCCCGCCACGGACCTGACATGGAGTTTCGTCGCCACCCGCGCCCGCCGGCTGCTGCGCAGCCCGAAGGCCATGCGCGTTGCGAACCGCACCAGCGCCGGGGTGATGGCGGGGGCGGCGGCGGTGATTGCCGCGAAGTAAAACGCGGGTTAAACGGCGCCGAATTCAGGCACGGGCTGTTCAGTAAAGAGCGGGTTGATGCCCAGCTTTTGAAAAAGCTCCAGCAGCCCGTCAACCTTCGGATTTTCATCCGTAACCCACATCATGCTGTTGTATGATTCCTCCCCGGCATTCAGGTGTACCAGCAGGTGCCAGCCAAGCCCCTTAAAGTCTGCCATCGCCTCAGGGTTGTCCACATCCACAAAGTGGCGAAGCTTTTCCTTGCTGGCCTTCACCTGTTCATCCCAGGATTTATGGTGGAAATGTACATAGATCAGGTTTGTTTCCAGCCTCCCATTATTCCGGCCTGAAATATCCTC
>JAGWOU010000322.1 GCA_028870815.1 Rhodospirillales bacterium
CGTGAAGGGCGATGCCAGCCAATCAGCCGGTGCCACCTCCCATGGCGGCCTGTTGATCATCGATGGCAATGCCTCAGCCCGCTGCGGCATCTCCATGAAGGGCGTCGATATCGTGGTGAAAGGCAATGTTGGCCATATGAGCGCCTTCATGGCCCAGAGCGGCAATCTAGTGGTTTGCGGTGACGCTGGCGATGCGCTTGGAGACTCTCTTTACGAAGCCCGGATCTTCGTAAAAGGTAATGTCGCCAGCCTGGGTGCTGATTGCGAAAAGAAGGAGATGACGGAGGAGGATAAAACTATCCTTGCGGATCTGCTCAAGAAGGCCGGGGTCGAGGATAGCGTGGAGAGCTTCACCCGTTATGGCTCCGCCCGCACACTCTATCATTTTCATGTCGACAATCTAGGTGCGTACTGACCATGAACGACACGCCCGCTCCCCACATCCCCCGCACGCTGCCGCGATTCTCCGCCACCTTCGATCCGCACAGCATCGCCGAGATCCAGCGCGCTGCCGTCACCGGCATTTATGATATTCGCGGTGGCGGTACCAAGCGCAAGCTGCCGCATTTTGACGATCTGCTATTCCTCGGTGCATCCGTCTCCCGCTACCCTTTGGAAGGCTATCGTGAGAAGTGCGGCACGGATGTCGTGCTCGGCACACGGTTTGCCAAAAAGCCGATTCATCTGAAAACCCCTGTGACGATTGCCGGCATGTCCTTTGGCGCACTTTCCGGCAACGCCAAGGAGGCCCTTGGGCGCGGCGCATCGGCTGTTGGAACCTCCACCACTACGGGCGATGGTGGCATGACCCCTGAAGAGCGCGGTCATTCGCAGACGCTGGTTTATCAATATCTGCCTTCCCGCTATGGCATGAACCTGACCGATTTGCGCAAGGCTGATGCCATCGAAGTTGTGGTGGGGCAGGGCGCCAAGCCTGGCGGCGGCGGTATGCTGCTGGGACAGAAAATCTCTCCCCGTGTGGCGCAGATGCGCAATTTGCCCGAGGGCATCGACCAGCGCTCAGCCTGTCGCCACCCTGACTGGACAGGCCCGGACGATCTTGAAATCAAGATTCTGGAGCTGCGCGAACTGACCAACTGGGAAAAGCCAATCTATGTGAAGGTCGGCGCCAGCCGCCCATATTATGACATCGCTCTGGCCGTAAAAGCTGGTGCGGATGTGGTGGTGCTGGACGGCATGCAGGGAGGCACTGCCGCTACACAGGAAGTATTTATCGAGCAGGTGGGCATTCCCATTCTCTCCGCCATCCGCCCAGCCGTGCAGTCGTTGCAAGATCTGGGCATGCACCGGAAGGTCCAGCTCATTGTCTCCGGGGGCATCCGCACGGGTGCCGATGTGGCCAAGGCCATCGCCCTGGGGGCGGATGCGGTTGCCATCGGCACTGCGGCACTCATCGCGCTGGGCGACAATTCACCGGAGTTTGAAGACGAATACCGCAAGCTGGGCACCACTGCAGGTGCTTATGATGATTGGCACGAGGGCCACGACCCCGCTGGCATCACCACCCAAGACCCAGCCTTGGCCGCGAGGCTGGATCCGGTGAAGGCAGGCCGCCGCCTGGCGAACTATCTCTCGGTACTCACGCTGGAAGCACAGACCATCGCGCGTGCCTGTGGCAAGAGCCATCTGCATAATCTGGAGCCTGAGGATCTTGTGGCATTGACACTGGAAGCCTCGGCCATGGCGCAGGTGCCGCTGGCGGGCACGAACTGGATACCCGGCAAGAACTTTTAACAAGGGTGCGAATGACGACAATGGCGATTGAATTGGCCGAAAAGGCAAAAGAACTCGGGTTAAAATATTTTCTGATCTCCTATACCGACCTTTTCGGCAGCCAGCGCGCCAAGCTGGTTCCGGCACCCGCGATCGCCGGAATGCAGAAAAGCGGCGCCGGGTTCGCGGGGTTCGCGACATGGCTGGATATGTCTCCTGCTGACTCAGATATGTTCGCCTTGCCGGATCCGGAAACCCTGACCGTGCTGCCCTGGAAGAAAGAGGTGGGCTGGCTCGCATCCGACATCTACATGGATGGCCAGAAGGTCGAGCAGGGGCCGCGTAACGTGCTCAAGCGCGTCATCGGCCAGGCCGCCAGTGCTGGCTTCCAGATGAAGAGCGGCGTGGAATGCGAGTTCTTCCTGACGCTGCCTGATGGTTCCGCGATCTCTGACCCGCTCGATACAGCCACCAAGCCATGTTACGATGCTGGAGCGTTGCTGCGCCGCTATGATGTCGTCACCGAAATCTGTGATTCTATGCTGGAGCTTGGCTGGGGCGCCTACCAGAACGACCATGAGGACGCGAACGGCCAGTTTGAAATGAACTGGAATTATGACGACGCGCTTCTCACCGCCGACCGCCATGTGTTTTTCAAATTCATGGCCAAGTCTATCGCTGAAAAGCATGGCCTTCGCGCGACATTCATGCCCAAACCCTTCCTGGGGCTTACAGGCTCCGGCTGTCACAGCCATGTGTCGCTCTGGAGAGGCGACGAAAACCTGTTTGAGGACGAGCAGGGTGAATTAGGGGTTTCCGCGTTAGGTTATCATTTCATCGGCGGTGTTATCCAGCATGCCGATGCGCTGGCCGCCCTCACCAACCCCACGGTGAACAGCTATAAACGCATCAATGCACCGCGAACCATTTCTGGTGCCACATGGGCGCCGAACACGGTGACTTATTCCGGCAATAATCGCACGCATATGGTTCGTATTCCTGAGCCAGGCCGGTTTGAGATGCGCCTGGCGGATGGTGCGGTGAATCCGTATCTGCTGCAAGCTTCCATCCTCGCTGCTGGGCTGGATGGCATCGCGCACAAAACTGACCCCGGCAAGCGCCTGGATATCAATATGTACACGGACGGCCATACGGTGAAGGACGCTAAGCGCCTGCCGCTGAATCTGTTGGATGCTCTGCGTGCCCTTGAGGTATCTTCAACCTTGAGGACG
>JAGWOU010000323.1 GCA_028870815.1 Rhodospirillales bacterium
GTGCGGCTCCAAGCCCCCGCATGTCTCAACCCCGGCGGACAGGCTGGCGCAGCTCAGCAAATGCCGCGCGGCGTGCTTGTAGCGGCTGGAACGGTTGTGGGTGAGCGCGAAATCGATCATCGCCCGCAGCACCAGCACGGCGGCCAGCTTGTGCCTACCCGCCAGCGCCTCAGATGCCGGCTGGGGATTTTTGGACCAGTTAAATTGAGACAAATTGGTTTAGAAAGGAGGCCTTGAGATGCCGGTAGACCTCCGCCATGCCCAGAACCACTCCAAACCGAACCGAAGCAAGACATTAATGGGTCCTGATCCTTTCGGTCGCAGCCATAAGCAGACGCCTTAGGCATGCATGCGTTCAATATATGCGTATTAAGATTATTTTTATATCGATTACCCGTATAATGCATATTTTAGCTTTACAAACCCGCATACCTCTCCCTAAAGTGCCCCTCACAAGAGCGACGGGGGCACCTAACCTCCACCGCAGTCAAATGGAGGCTTGCAATGTACAAGGTCGTCGGATGCGCCATCGTTTGGGGCTTTGCCCTGTTTGGCTTCAAGGAATGGTACGAGCAGACTTACAAGACTGAAGACCAGAGTTCGGCCACTTAATCAGCTTTTCAAACGGAGTGGCCGACATGACCACCTTTCAAACCACCGACCTCGCCAAGATGCGAGCCGACGCCAAGATCTCCCAGGAAGAAATGGCGACTCATCTTGGTATCTCTCAGAGTCAAGTTTCCCGCTATGAGCAAGATCCGGACAACACCCCCCTTGGTGTCGCTAAAGCCTGGGTGAAGTATTGCGGTGACATTTCCACGAAGCAGGGCCTCGAATACGGTGCCCCCTACCGGGACATCGCCACCCAGATCAAGCTGATGAACGATTACGCCGAGACGGCCCCTGCTCCTCTGGACGACGCGTTGTTCAAGTGCGCCCCGACCGCCGACAGCTTCGTGCGTGAGGTCCGCAACCTTGGCCGCAAGCCAAGGGTGGCTGCCTGCGGACGTTTCGACCAGGGCAAGAGCCGGTTGGCCAATACCCTGATGGGCAGCGAGGCCCTGCCGACAGGCTACCAGCCCGCCACCGCCATCATCAGCCTCGTCCGCCATGTCGGCGATCGTCCTTCCTGGATCAGAGAGGAAGTCTGGATCATGCGCAAGGGCTTCGATCTGAACCAGGCCAACGATGAGCGGCACTGCAATGAATACAAGATCGTGGCTGGGTCGTTCGACACTCTGAGAAAATATGGCACCCACAACGACAATCGGCCTGCCGACGCCGATCAGTGCTTCGCCGCTCTGGTGTTCGTGGACTCGCCATTCCTGCTCGGCTGCGACCTTCTGGACCTGCCTGGCTATGGCCACTCCCCTGACGACCATACCAAAGCTGAACTGGCGCACAGTTTGGCGGATATCCTGATTTACACATCGGCGGCTCAGGGATTCATGGACCAGCAGGACCTGCAGTTTGTCAATGCTCTGCTGAAACAGCTGCCGACCCATGAGGCCAAGGACGACACTCTTCCGGTTTTGCGGAACGTCTTCTTTGTGGCGACCATGGCCCGCCAGGATCATGCCGACCTCGAGGACATCATCACCAAGGCGTCATTGCGTGCCTACACGCACTTGCTTGAGGATCTCCAAGCCCGCAGTGAGCTGATCGGCCGACCGATTTCCTTTACCGACTTCCGTGCCCGCTTCTTCACCTACCTTGTCGACGACCCGAGCCGTCGGAAGGCATTCGAAGAGGACCTCGCCGATCTGCTGAGCACGGTTTGCCCAGTTCAGGTACGCGGCCGCCTGGATCGCTGGGTTGTCGAACTGAAGAACTCCACCAAGGCTTACTGCGATGTGTGGACTGCCCGCCTTATCGAAGCCCTGGAGAATCGGGATCGAGCTCAGGGCTCGCTGGAGATGCTGGAGCGTGCTGAACCGCTGCGTCATCGCAGGGTTGGCAGCAAGACCGAGCGTATCCTGAGCACCATCGCGGCGAACAAATCGGCGTCCATCGAACACATCAAGGCCGATCTGAGTAAGTTGGTCACGCCGGATTACGTCGAGAAGTGCATCCGCGAGCGTTACGAGGACAAGAAGGACGCCCAGCAGCTAGCTGGCTCGTACCTGATTGACCACATCCAGAACAAGCTGAATAGCTTCCTGGCCGAACGTGCCCAAGAGTTGGTGCCCGACATCAACGACATCTTGGCCGACTATCAGGCTGCAGGGACGTCTGCTGGGGGCGCTGAGCTTGGCGTTATCTCCGTGCCCTTCAACATGAAGGGCGTTTTTCTCGGGGCGCTGGCTGCTACCGGAACGGCTGGGGCCATGGCTGCCTGGGCCGCGGCAACTGCCGCCAGCGCAGAAGTCGGTTCCGCCATGCTGTTGCCCGGTGTGGCCAGCTATCTGGCGGGCATCGGCGCGACCGCGGGCGGTGTGGTGAGCACGGGCAGCCTGATTGCTGCTCTTGGTGGCCCCATCACCCTCGTAATCGGGCTGGGGGTGCTTCTCGGCTTGGCTGCCTACGCTCTGTTCGGTTCGTCCTGGCAGAGCAGGCTGGCGAAGAAGATCTGCGAAACCCTGAAGGAACAGCACTTCCTCGAAATGCTGACCAAGCACTCCGAGAAATACTGGGACGACACCCGGCACAGCTTCCAGAAGGGCATGGCCGCGACGGAAGCTGCCTTCCAGGATAACCTCGGCAATCTCCGCAAGCTGGTGAATGCCACCAGCCGTGAGGAGATGACCGCCATGATCTCCAAAGTGGAAGCCACTCGGGATTTTTTCGGCGGCATTCCGTGGAGGCTGGGGAATTAGTTTACGCCGCTTGGTCCTAGGCCCGGTGCCGCCGTCGAATGGTGGCACCTCCTAGAGCCTCAACATAAGACGATTTCAACATTACAGCCGCCGGGTGCCTGCGCAAACATTGGAACGCGGAATGCCGGACGTGCGCCTCGACCAAGGGG
>JAGWOU010000324.1 GCA_028870815.1 Rhodospirillales bacterium
TTTATGCGCTGCTACGTGAATTTCGATCAACGCATCGCCGGGCGGGCCGCCGCCCATGCCGGTATCGCCCTTGCCACGCAGGCGCAGCGTGTCGCCCCCTTCAGTGCCGGGCGGAATCTTCACATCCAGCGTGCCGCCATCGGGCAAAGTGATGCGCCGCGTGGCGCCGCTCACCGCTTCTAGAAACGTCACCTCAAGGCTGTAATGGCGATCATGCCCTTTGGCAGGGCCGCGCGGGCGCTGGTTGAAGATATTGGCGAACAAATCCTCGAAATCTGCCCCGCCGGCGCCGCCGGTGGAATAGGCATAGCGTTCTCCCTGGGCGGCGTCGGCATATTGCCGCCAGGATTGCTGAGGTGCTCGCTCCGCGCCCGAGGCGTCGATCTCGCCACGGTCATATTTGGCGCGCTTTTCCGTGTCGCTCAGCAAATCGTAAGCGCCTGAAATAGCCTTAAAATCCTCCTCGGCCTGTTTGTTGCCGGGGTTCAGGTCAGGGTGGTGTTTCTTGGCCAGCTTGCGGTAGGCGGAGCGGATTTCATCCGCGCTTGCCTCCTTCTTTACGCCTAAAACTTTATATGGGTCGTCTGCCATGCTGTTCCCTGCGCCTTAGGATCATTCAATTCACCCTAACATAGGGAGCGGAGCCTTGGTTTAACAACGGGCCGTCAGCCGCCCGCGCTGCGCCGCGCCATCAGCCGTTTGATCTGCGCTAGCAGGAACTGGTGGTCGAAAGGCGGTTCATCCTCCGGCCCCTCCTCGCAGAGCGCGCTGGCTTTCGCGGCCACGGTGGCCACCGAGCCGCAGAGCACCACCTCGATTTCAGGATGTGCCTCGCGCGCCCATTGCGAGAGTTCAAACCCGAGCTGCCCGCGGGAAAACAGGATATCCACGGCAAGGCCGCCTGAGACGAGCTTCCTCGCTTCCTCCAAGTTCGCACCTTCCGCGACGCTATAGCCGCAACCACGAAGATATTCGGCCACGGAGTGACGGACCAGCACATCCGGGTCAACCAGGAGAACGCGAACGGTCTCGCTCATGCCGGGTTCAGTCCCAAAATGTCGAGTGCCAGTTTCGTCGCCGCTTCCAGCCGGTAAGGCTTGGGCAGATAGACGCCAAGCTCAAAAATATTCCGCGCGCCCGGATTGGCGGAGGTGATAATACGTTTAATGAGCGGATAGACGGTCATGACTCGGTTCATCAGTTCCGCGCCGTCCATCGAGCCTGGCATTGCGATATCGCTGACCACGAGGTCTGGCCTGCCGCCCGCTTGCAGAAAAGACCATGCCTCATCGGCATTGCTAGCCTCCACCACGCGTAATCCCACGGACCGCAGTTCCTCCGCCAGCATCATGCGGATAACCGGTTCGTCTTCAACCAGCAGCACTTCGCCCGCCAATGGGTCGTCAATTAATTGTTTAGCGGGAACCATTGAAAATATACCCAATTCTTGAATTCAACCACTATGTGGTGGGGCGGTGGGCGCGAGGCAATCCTAACGTTCAATGTTTCAATGTGCTGGACAGAAATTGCTGGAACCGCTCCGTCTTCGGGTTTGCGAACATCTCGTGCGGCGCGCCTTCCTCTTCGGTCTGGCCCTTGTGCAGGAACATCACGCGGCTCGCTACTTCGCGGGCGAAGCCCATCTCGTGGGTGACGACAAGCATGGTTCGCCCTTCCGCAGCCAGTTGGCGCATCACTTTCAGCACCTCGCCCACCAGCTCCGGGTCAAGGGCTGAGGTCGGTTCGTCGAACAGCAGCACTTCCGGTTCCATCGCCAGCGCCCGGGCGATGGCGACGCGCTGCTGCTGCCCGCCCGAAAGCTGCGCCGGATAGGCGTGCAGCTTGGCTGAAAGCCCCACTTTCTCCAGCATCGCCTCGCCTTTGGCGATGGCGGTTTTCTTATCCAGCTTCAGTACATGCACCGGCGCCTCGATCACGTTTTGCAGCACGGTCATGTGGCCCCAGAGATTGAATTGCTGGAACACCATGGAAAGCCGGGAGCGCAGCCTTTCCAACTGCTTCGGGTTCGCGCAGGCCCGGCCCTGCTTGCCTTGCGTCAGCGTGATCGTCTCGCCCTTGATGGAGACGGAGCCCTTATCCGGCATCTCCAGCATGTTGATGCAGCGCAGGAAGGTGCTTTTGCCGGAACCGGAGGAGCCCAGAATCGCGATCACGTCATGGTCCCGCGCGGTGAGTGAAATGCCTTTCAGCACCTCCACTGTCCCGAAGGATTTGTGGATGTCCTCAACCGCAAGGGCGGGAACCAACTGGGAGGATTCGGACATGGACTGGCCTCTATGTGGTTTTTAAATGGGCAGGTAAGAAACAGCTTTGCAAATTATTGGCCGTCGGGCAAAACTGCATCGTCCATACACGGACGCAGGAGAGAGTGGGGAGCCATGCTTCCCGCCGCCGAAGGCGCAACCGGCCCCCGGAACCGCTCAGGCAAAAGGGCTGCGTCTCGTTTCATGGCACTCTGGAAAGCCGGCGGGAAACCGCCGCACCGACGGGGTCAAGGGTTGCGCTCACAAGGGCAAGCCCGAATCTCTCAGGTCACAGGACAGAGGGGGGTCAGCACTTCCGGCGGTGTTAGCCGGGTGAACTGACGATTGAGGGGTTAAGCCGTGGCCAAGACACCTTTGGACGCTCTGCACCGCCGCCTTGGCGCGCGCATGGTGGAATTCGCGGGTTATGAGATGCCGTTGCAATATCAGGGCATCATGGCCGAGCATAATGCGTGCCGCTCCGGGGCGGCCTTGTTTGATGTTTCCCATATGGGGCAAGCGGAAATCGCGGAGATCGAGGCTTTCTCGCGCCTGGTGCCGGGAGATATCGCTGGGCTGAAGCCGGGCCGCCAGCGCTATACGCTGCTTTTGAACGAGACGGGCGGCGTTTTAGACGATCTGATGGTGGCCAATCTCGGCGCGCATGTGCAGGTGGTGCTGAACGCCAGC
>JAGWOU010000325.1 GCA_028870815.1 Rhodospirillales bacterium
GGCCTTGAAGGCGCGCCGGCTGCGGGGACGCGGCATCGCGCAGATCGAGCATGTGGAGCGCAATGGCAAGCATCTTTGGCTTGCCCAGCTAACCGGGCTTTCTTACGAGGGCGCGCACGATACCTGCCACGCGGTGAACGCGCATGGCCGCCAATGCGATGTGCAGTCGCAAGGGTCTGACAATCTGGCCATGCTCGTAGGCCAGGACCAGACCTGACCAGCAGCCATTAGCCCCAGATGGTTGGCCTCGGGCAAGATCGAGGCTAAGGGGGCGCCGGCATGTTAATTCCTGGCCTAAGCACGATTCTGGCCGCCGCCGCGGGGATACAGTCCCTCCAGGCGGCGACGATCATTTCCAGCACCTTCATTCTGGAGGATGCCGCGACCCTGCTTGCCGCCATGCAGGTGGCCTCCGGGGCGCTATCTTTGCCGCTCGCCCTGTGCTCGCTCTACACCGGCATCGTGCTAGGCGATCTTGGCCTTTATGGCCTCGGCCGGCTTTCGGCCACGCATCGCTGGGCGCAGCGGATGGTGCCGCAAAAACGCCGTCATATCGGCCAGGAATGGGTCAAGGGCAAGGTCATCCCGCTGGTGCTGGTCAGCCGCTTCGTGCCCGGGTTGCGCCTGCCAACCTACACCACGCTGGGGTTTCTGCACGCGTCGATCCTGCAATTCGCGCTGGCGGCGGTCATTGCCACCCTTATCTGGACAACCGGTCTCTTCTTCATCAGTTTGCGCCTCGGCCTGCTCATGGCGCATTACCTGGGGGTCTGGCGCTGGGCAGGGCTTGCCGTTTTCCTGCTTGTCATCATATTCGTGGGGCGGCTAGCTACAAAACTCTACAATCAAAGGAATCCGGAATGAGTTCTGCATCGCTGGCCGCAAGCATCGGCAAGCTCACGCGATCCAGGCCGAAGCGCCCGGTCTCCTTCTTCGAATTCTGGCCGGATTGGCTGTTCTACGCGCCTGTTGTCGCCTTCTGGGTGCTGCAATCGCTCCGCTATCGCAGCATTACCCTGCCTTCTCTCGCCAACCCGCGAATCAATGCCGGCGGCATTTGCGGCGAGTCCAAAAACGAGATTCTTGGCCTTGCCGGTCCCGCCGCGCGCCCTTGGGTCGCCGATTATGTGGGGCTGACGGTCTCCGGCCATACCCAGACGAACGATCTGAGCCGGGCCCTGGCAGCAATGGAACAGGCGGGGCTTGCTTTTCCCGTGGTGGCGAAGCCGGACATAAGCTGCAACGGCGTTGGCGTGCGCGTCATCCGTGACGAAGACCAGCTTAACGCCTACCTCTCCGCCTTTCCCCGCGCCACGGCATTGCAGCTGCAAACCCTGGTATCCTATGAGGGCGAGGCCGGCATATTCTATATTCGCCACCCGGGCGAGCGCACCGGCCGCATCACCTCCGTCACGCTGAAATACCCGCCGATCGTGGTTGGCGACGGCCGGCGCAGCGTGAAAGAGTTGATCGCCGCCGATGACCGACTGAACGCCATCTCCCATTTGCTGCTGCCCAAGCTGGGCGCCAAGGCCGCCCGCGTGCCCGCCCCCAACGAACAGGCGGCCCTGGTTTTCGTCGGCAATCATTGCCGCGGCTCCACCTTCAAGGATGGTCTCTCAATCGTCACCCCCGCGCTTGCGGCGCGGATCGACGAGATCATGCAGGACATGCCGGGTGTGTATTTCTCCCGAATTGACCTGCGCTACGAATCGCTGGAGGCCCTGCGCGAGGGCCAGGGCTTCAAGATCATCGAATTCAACGGCTCCGGCTCAGAGGCCACCCATATCTGGGACCCGGAAATGACACTTCGCAACGCCTATGCCGCCCAGTTCCATCATTATGGCGAATCCTTCCGCATCGGCGCGGCAATGCGCGAAACCGGGCTCAAGCCCATCGGCCCGTTGAAGCTTCTGGCGCTCTGGCAGAACCAGAAACGCCTCATGCGCGCCTATCCGGCGAATGATTAACCCCTGGCTTTAAAGCCTGACCGGCCCGGCGGACAGAGTTTCCTCGGACTCATCGGCGAATACCCGGGCGGGGCTCATGCGCTCGGGCATGCCGCCAACTTCCATCCGCCGGCGAGGCAGTGAATCCGGGTATTTTTCGACCAGCCAGGTTACCATCGCCTCGCGCACGTCGCAGCGCAGATCCCACAACACCCCGGCATTGCGGGCACTCACCAGCAATCTCAACTCCACCGTGGTGTTAGGCAGGTCGGTCATCTGCACCCCGGCCACCTTGCCGTCCCATTTCGGGTTGTTCTTCACTACCTCTTGCAATTTCTCACGCACTTTCGCCACCGGCACGCTGTAATCCACATACAGCATCACCGTTCCCATCAGGTCGGCGGAGGAATGCGTCCAGTTCTGAAATGGCTGTTCGATGAAGTAGGAAAGCGGCACGATCAAGCGGCGCAAATCCCAAATGCGGATCACCACATAGGTCGCGCCAATCCGCTCGATCCACCCCCACTCCCCCTGCACCACCACCGAATCCTCCAGCCGGATCGGCTGTGTCAGGCCAATTTGAATGCCGGCGAGCAGATTGCTAAGCAGCGGCCGCGCCGCCAGCCCCACCACCAGCCCCGCCGCACCCGCGGAAGCGAACAGGCTGACGCCATATTGCCGCACCGCGCTGCTCGTCATCAGCGCCAGCCCTATGGTCAACAAAACCAGTAACGTGCGTATCGCGGTGCGCAGAATGCCGACCTGGGTAAGGTGCTTGCGGGCCAGGAGGTTGTTGCTGTCGACCTCGTATTTGATGCGCGACACGTAGAGGTCCGCGAACAAGTCCAGCGTGTTCATCACTGTCCAGCCGATCACAACCACCACGGCGGCGGCCAGCAGATGACCCAGAATATTCGAAACCCTGCCGGAGAATGGCGCGGCTGGCAGAACAGCGCCCATGGCCGAAAGCACTAGAATAGCGCAGGTGGGGCCCTTGCAACGGG
>JAGWOU010000326.1 GCA_028870815.1 Rhodospirillales bacterium
TGCCCCATGTGGTGTCGTAATAAGGCAGGTCATCCGCGTAAGAATCCGCGTCATACACAAACCCGCCTTCCTCGACCACCAGCCGCGCGGTGTTGGGGCTGGTGCGGCCGGTGTACCAGCCGAGCGGGCGGTGGCCGGTGAGGGAGGTGATGATTTCCACGGCGCGCTGCATATGCTCGCGCTCCACCTCCTCCGGTACATATTGGTAATTGATCCAGCGATAGCCGTGGCTTGCGATCTCCCAGCCGGATTTCAGCATCGCCTCCACCGTCGCCGGGTTGCGCTGCATCGCCATCGCTACGCCATAGACGGTCAGCGGCAGGCCGTGTTCCTCGAACAGCTTCCTGATCCGCCAGAACCCGGCGCGGCTGCCGTAATCATAGAGGCTTTCCATGCTGTGGTGGCGCATGCCGGAGACTTGCGGGGCGTTGACGATTTCGGAGAGGAACGTCTCCGCTCCTTCATCCCCGTGCAGGACAGAATTTTCCGCGCCTTCCTCGTAATTCAGCACGAAGCTCAGCGCGAGCTTGGCGCCGCCGGGCCAGGAGACAACCGGCGGGTGGCCCTCATAACCGGCCAGATCGCGCGGGAAGGCGGGGGTGCTCGAGCCGGATCGGTTTAGGTAGGGTCTTCTCATGACCCTACCTAAACCGTGAATCCGCCTCGCATCAAAGTTTTTAGAGGGCGATTCAGACTTCAGGCTCGCTCGCTACAAGCGCGCCTGAAGTCATCGCGCTCTAACCGCCTCGATAGGTGGAATAGCCATAGGCGCTCAGGATCAAAGGAACATGGTAATGCTGCGCCGGGTCGTGAACCAGGATGCGCACGGGGATGATGTCGTAAAACTCCGCCGCCTGGCGGTAGCTGGCGGCGTGGAAGCGCAGCTCGTAGGCCCCCGCCTCCAACTCTTCCACCAAGGTGGCGCGGCCGATTTCATCCAGCGTGATGGTGAAGCTGCGGCTGCCGGGCACCTGCACATCTACATGCATGCCTGCGGCGCCGGTGCCTTTTACAATATCCAGAACGTGAGTGGTGAGGCCTTTCATGGGTTTATGTCCTGCAAACGAAGCCAGGTGATGCTGCCGATTTCCCGCAGGGCCTGGGTTTTTTCCACGTCGCTGTCATTTTCCAGCCGCTTGGCGAAGGTTTCCAGAATGGCGGTTTTGCCCGGCTGCAAGCGCACGCAGATGATGAAGGGAAAGCCGAATTTCTCCCGGTAGGCTTCGTTCAGCGCGGTGAAGTGGGTAAATTCCTCAGGGCTAAGCGCCCGCAACCCAGCCCCTTGTTGCTCGGCCTCGGAGGCTTCAGTGAGCGGCGCTTGCCTTGCTCCAAGCTCTGGGTGGGCGCGGATGAGGGCAAGCCGCTCGGCGGCGGTGGCGTCCTCTACCACGCGCATCATGGCGGCGTGCAGGGCGCATTTGTCCGGGAAGGGGGCGGCGGCGAAGGCGCGCTCCACCACCCAGGGGGAGTGTTCAAACAGGCCAAGAAAAGGTCCAGCATTGGTGATCAAGCATGGCTCCGAATGTTGGCGAAAGCGGGCGACCCCAGCATACTGCGCCCTATGGACAAGACAAGCGACCTGGCCGCCTTGATCGACACTGACAGCGCGCCGCGCGAGGCGTTTCTCGCCAAGCTGGTGCGCCAGCCATCGGATAATCCGCCGGGGGACTGCGCCGCCCATGCGAGGCTGACGGCGGGATTGCTGGAGGAACTGGGGTTCCGCGTGGAACGCCATGAGGTGCCGGACGCTTTGGTGAAGGCGCATGGCATGGTGAGTTGCATAAACCTCATCGTGCGCCACAGCTTCGGCTCCGGCCCGATCATCGCGCTGAACGCCCATGGCGATGTGGTGCCGCCGGGCGAGGGGTGGAGCGCGGACCCGTACGGCGCGGAAATCCGCGATGGCTGGATGTATGGGCGGGGCGCGGCGGTTTCGAAATCCGACATCTGCTCCTACGCTTTCGCCTTGATGGCGCTGAAGGAAAGCGGGTTGCCTTTGCGCGGCACAATTGAGCTGCACATTACCTATGACGAGGAGACAGGCGGGGAGATCGGCCCAGGTTGGCTGCTGGCCGAGGGAATTACGAAGCCGGACTGCGCCATCGCCGCCGGGTTCTCCTATAATGTCGTCGCCGCGCATAATGGCTGTTTACACTTGGAGGTGACGGTGCTGGGCCGCTCAGCCCATGCCGCCAAACCGGAGACGGGGATTGACGCGCTGCAGGCCGCCACCGCTGTGCTGAACGCGCTCTATGCGGAACGGGCCAGGCTGAAGGAACAAGTTTCCGCCATTGCGGGCATCGGCGCGCCGGGGCTGACGGTGGGGCTGATCTCGGGCGGCATCAATACCAACGTGGTGCCGGACAAGGTGACGCTGCGGCTGGACCGGCGCATCACCCCGGAAGAAAACCCCGAGGCGGTGGAAGCGGGTTTGCGCGCGCTGATCGCGCGGGCGGTGACAGCGGTTTCGGGGGCGCGAGTGGAGACCCGGCGCATTTTGCTGGCTTTGCCGCTGACGCCGCTGGCGGGATCGGACAGGCTGGCCGAGGCGCTGACCCGCCGCGCCACGGAGGTTTTCGGTGAGGTTATCGGCACCACCGGCGTGCCGCTTTACACCGACGCCCGCCATTACGCCGCCGCGGGCGTGCCGATTGTGCTCTACGGCGCTGGGCCGCGCAGCATCGAGGAGGCGAATGCCCATCGCGCGGATGAGCGTCTGCCCTTGGCGGATTTGCACCGCGCCACAAAAGTGGTGGCACTGGCGCTGGCGGATTTGCTGGGGGAAGCCATTTGACGGCTTGAGAAAGCCAAAATGCCGAAGTAGATAAAGAGGTATGGGGATGGAGTCCCCCAAAACCGCTCCTTCGGGGGAGCTGATGACTCCTGCAGGCGTTATGCACTGCGGGAGGCGCGCGCTTTAAGCCCCCGCGAACGGAAGGAGGGTTGA
>JAGWOU010000327.1 GCA_028870815.1 Rhodospirillales bacterium
GTGTAAACCGAAAGAGGAAATCTTGGTTTGAAATCAAGATCGCGCTCGATGCCAAGACCCAGCCGGTTCTTGACGCTCTGGATTTCTCCAAGGCTTACATAGCCAAGTTCCGGAAAACCAAGATCGCACAAGCCGAACATCGAATCGCCATCCTCCATCATTTCGCTGATGATCCATGTACCTCGGCCGCACGGATCGAAAAGTTTGACGACGGGAATATGATCCGTCTCTTGCTCCGCCGCACCGTTGGCACGCAGGCGCACACGGATGTCTTCGGTAATAAGGTCCATGGTCGTTCTCCACGATGGGCAGCCGGAAATCGCTCCAGCCTCAAAACCCATCACGGTACGAGCGGCCGCCCTCTGGCGAGGACGGCCGCAAAAGGGCAAGTAAGTCAGAAGAACCCTGCTAAAACCTTTCGATTACGAACGCCTATGCTGTGCGCGCAAGCAGGAGCTTCGCCTTACCCTCAAGTTCAAGCCGAACGTCCTGGTGCGCCTTCGTCCGTGCAACGGCTGTGATCCCCTGCACGAAATCGAACACGCTTGACGGCGGATGACCTTCTTCCTGCAAGACCGTGGCGATGATTTTGGCCGTATCCGATTTGCCGAATCCCCGCTTGCGCAGGAAGGATTCGCGGTCCTCGTCCTTCTGCGCCACGATCTGCTCACGCGCCGCCCTGATCCCTGCGATGAAAGGCGATGGCGATGAATCAGCGAAATGCCTGAGAGCTGGTGCTGCCTCGTGGACGAAACGCTGCGCCGCGAATTTGCTGTGGCGGATATTGATCTCCTGGAAATCCTCCACACCCCAAAGGCACCTGTTGGCGCACACTGCCCGCAGAAAGAAGGATGCGATGCCGAGCGTCTTCGAACCGACCTCGCTGTTCCAGGCGTAGAAGCCACGAAAGAACAGATCCGGTTCGCCGTTGGGCAACCGGCCTGCTTCGATGGGGTGCGTGTCATCGACGAGGAACAGGAACACGTCGCGGTCGCTGGCATAAAGCGTCGTCGTCCCCTTGGTGACGTCGACAAAAGGATTGTGCGTCATCGTCGACCAATCGAGCACGCCGGGAACCTTCCAGCGTGTATCACCTGTCCCGTCGCCTGCGATCTTCATCACGGCGCCAACCAGTTCGTGATCCCAGATCCTGCCGTAATCTGGGCCGGTAACGGCGCGAAGCTCAACCCGTCCGTCCTCCACCTCCAGCGTTTTGATCAGCTCGGCGCGGTGCGAGAGCAGCCCGTGCTGAAGATTGATGCCGGCCAACGGCGCGGGGAGTTCGCGCAGATAGCTGGATGGCGCACCCACCAAGCTGCTGAGCTGCCCAAAACTCCAATGGGTTGGTGCAACCGGGGCATCGCGGCCGGGAACGATCAAAGTGAGCCTCTCCGCGTCATCGCGCGCGGCTTCGACGCGTATGGCGCGGCTTTCCACTGTGCGGGCCGTCGCCATCTCCGCACGGGAGCGGACAGCCGCATACAAATCCGGGAGAGACAGATATCGCTCGTCATCGGGCCGGGAAAACCATTCCGAGGAAACGCGGCCAACCCGCTCGCCGCGTGACACATCGACCTTGAAGCCGGACGAAGACGCTCTCCCGGCACCCGACCGGGAAGAAGAAACTGTAATGCTCATGGCAAGAACTCCACGGCGGGCACCGGAAGCCTCTCTTCCGAATCCCAACCCACCGCAGGCCTTCCGGCCAAGCTCTGACTCTGGTCCGTAGCGCCAGCGCCGAGCTATGGCTGCTTGGCGCAGCATTTCCCCGCAGCAGTCACTAGCGGTCCTTTCCCGGCATGGAGCAGCGATGGCTATTATTGGAGTGATGGGTTCGAGCAAAGCCGAATGGCCTGAATTGGCCGCGCCTCTCGGTGTATGGCTCGCCGGGAACGGCTACGATCTGCTGACCGGCGGAGGCCAGGGCGTCATGCTGTCGGCGGCGCGCGCCTTCTTCAACACCAAAGACCGGACCGGCCGTTCGATCGGTATTCTGCCGAGCCTGCCGCACCCGAAGCTGGGTTTTATGGCGCTCACCGGATACCCGAATCCGTTTATCGACCTGCCGATATTGACGCCGCTGCCACGGCGGGAAGCGGCGGCGACGGATGACGACATCACGCGCAACTATATCAATATTCTGACCAGCGACGTCATCATTGCACTTCCAGGCGAGCGCGGCACGCTGGACGAAATACGGCTCGCCAGGCGCTTTTCCAAGCCATTGCTGTGCTTCGGCCTGCGTGAGGCATTCGGCGCGGTCCCGGAAGGCGTTGAAGTGACATCAAATTTTGAGGTTGTCCAGGAATTCATCAGGAGATTCCCGTTCCACTAAACGTCATCCCGAAGCAGTGCACAGCAAGGCCACCACTGTTCCCTATGCGGCTTCTCGAACACACAGTGTGGATGGCTTTCGGAAAAGCGGGGATAAAGATTGTATCCGCGCACCCGTGGGATTATATTGTGCATTGCAGCATGAGCTTGCTCTGCTGCTTTCTTGGACGTTTCCTCCCTAAACTTGGCGGCGCTTCGGCGCTGCCTCTTTTAGAGAGTGACGACCTTCCTACCATAGTTCTCGAATAAAGCTCAATCTGCCTGAGTTTTGTCCCCATATGAGCCAGGATTCTCAAAGGTTTTACTGTGATTTGTCGCAGAAAGCCCATTTCAGAGCCTCCAGGTGGGTGCGGTTGCTCGCTCCTCTTCCAATACACATACCCCTGATAACGTTGACCGATGAAAATAATGCTTGCATGTCTGATTTTTCGACATTAAATGAGATAGAAGTCCTGGAAAGACACAGAGATGAGTACCACGGCAATTGCTCCTCCGCCCACCAAAACCTCTTCGTTTCCCTTGGCGGCTGTCGAGGCAAAGTTACGCGACGAGTTGGTCGAAGCCGCGAAGATCGAGGCA
>JAGWOU010000006.1 GCA_028870815.1 Rhodospirillales bacterium
AAAGGCTTCCTGCCGGACCAAATTCCGGCCAGCGAAAGCTCGGACTACGCGAATGGCCGTGCGGAGGAATTCTATTCCGCCTACCAGGCCCGGCTGCGCCAGCTCAACGCCGTGGATTTCGGTGATCTCCTGCTGCTCACCATGCATCTCCTAAAAACCGACCCGGAGATCCTGGCCCATTATCACCGCGCCTTCCGCTACATCCTGGTGGACGAATATCAGGACACCAACCTCGTCCAATATTACTGGCTGCGCCTGCTGGCCCAGGGGCACAAGAACATCTGCTGCGTGGGCGATGACGACCAGAGTATCTATAGCTGGCGTGGCGCCGAAATTGAAAACATCTTGAAATTTGAAAGGGATTTTCCGGGCGCTAAAATCGTCCGGCTGGAAGCGAATTACCGCTCCACTGCCCCCATACTCAATGCAGCCTCGCATCTCATCGCGCATAACGAAGGCCGGCTTGGCAAAACCCTGCATCCTGGGCGCAACGATGCGCAGGGCGAGAAAGTTGAAGTGATTTCCTTATGGGATTCGGAGGAGGAAGCCCGCACGGCGGGCTCGCGCATCGAATCCCTCTGGCGCTCCGGCCATTCGCTCAACGAAATCGCGATTCTGGTTCGCGCCGGATTCCAGACCCGCGCCTTTGAAGAACGGCTGCTCACCCTTGGCGTGCCCTACCGCATCGTGGGTGGCTTGCGCTTCTACGAACGGCAGGAAATCCGCGACGCCATCGCTTACTTGCGCGTGCTGGCGCAACCGGCTGACGATCTGGCCTTCGAACGCATCGTCAATCTGCCCAAGCGTGGCGTGGGGGAAAGCGCTTTGCGAAACCTGCATGAAACCGCGCGCGCCGCGAACATCTCCGTACATGACGCGATGGTGAAGCTGGTTTCCGAGGGCGGGTTCAAAGGCAAGCTCGGCACCACCTTGCGCGGACTCAGTGAACTGTTTGAATCATGGCGCGAACTTCTCGAAACGCAAGGCCCGGTAACAGCGCTGGATGCGCTGCTGGAGGAGAGCGGCTACATCGCCATGTGGAAGGCGGATAAATCGCCCGACGCGCCAGGACGCTTGGAAAACCTGAAGGAACTTTCCCGCGCTTTGGCAGACTTCGAAACCTTGGCTCAATTCCTTGAACATGTCGCACTCGTCACCGAGGCGGAAGAACAAAGCGATGGCGCGAAGGTTTCCATGATGACCTTGCACGGCGCCAAAGGGCTGGAATTCGACACGGTGTTTCTCCCCGGTTGGGAGGAAGGCGTGTTCCCCAACCAGCGCAGCCTGGATGAAGGCGGCAATAAAAGCCTGGAGGAAGAACGGCGCCTCGCTTACGTGGGCATCACCCGTGCGAAACAACGCGCCATTATCCTGCATGCCGCCAATCGGCGTATCTATGCCAATTGGCAAAGCTCCATCCCCAGCCGCTTCATCGAGGAATTGCCGGAGGACGTGATCCGCCGCTCCGGCTCCGCCCAACCGCAAGGGGCGCGCATGGCTCCTTCCGCCACGCAATTCCCCGTGCAGGCCCGCCGCACGGATGCGTGGGAGGTTCAGTCCCGCCCCGCACGCGCGAACAAAATTCCCGTCGGCGCCAGGGTGTTCCACCAGAAATTTGGCTATGGCCGCGTCATTGCCGCCGATGATGACCGGCTGGATATTGATTTCGAGACATCAGGAGAAAAACGCGTGCTGGACCGTTTCGTGGAGCGCCAGGATGGCTGAGGAATTGCTGGACTGCATCAGCCTTCGCGTACCTGCCGAGGTGATGGAAACTTTCGAGGCGGCCCTCTCCAGCGTTTGCCGCGCCGTGTCGTTCTATCACGACGAGGACGCCGATGAATGGGATTTGCAAGGTGTTAAGGAACGCGGCGAATACGAGGAAGACCTCGCCGCCGCCTTGATGATCGCCGAAATGGTCTCCGGTTTCTCACCAGAAATCACGCGTGGGCTGGTACCCGTTGGCGGTTGGTTGGCGCGCACCCAGCAGGCCTTCCCGGAACAGCTCATCGGTAAACGATTCGCCGTGCGCGGCACCCATATCCAGGACCCCGAATTGCCGGGGCGCATCACCATCACGCTGGATGCGGGCCTGGCTTTCGGCACTGGCGAGCATAACTCCACCCGGGGCTGCCTCGTCACGCTGGAGGATCTGGTAAAGCGCCACCACCCGCAGCACATTCTAGACCTTGGCACCGGTTCGGGCATTCTCGCCATCGCCGCTGCAAAGCTGATGCATAAAAGCGTGCTGGCCACGGATATCGACCCGCGCGCCGCCCGCGTGGCCGGGGAAAACGCCAAGCTGAACGGGGTGGCGGACATGGTCCGCGCCATCCAGGCCGACGGTTGGGCCGATCCGCAAATCACCAAGGCCGCCCCATTCGATCTCGTTTTCGCCAACATCCTCGCCCGGCCGCTCTGCGCCATGGCGCATCAGCTTTCAGCGCGTCTGGCCCCTGGCGGTGTGGCCATTCTGGCCGGGCTGCTGAATACGCAGGTCAACTGGGTGCTCTCCTGCCACCGCCGCGCCGGGCTAAAACTGGAGCGCCGGCTGGTGGATGGAGCCTGGTCGATCCTGACGCTGCGGAAGTAGCACGGCAATAAAAAAGGCCGGGGAATTTCCCCGGCCTTTTGATTTTAGTGCCCGAACGCCTGAACGATTTCCTCGGTCATCTTCTTGGCGTCACCGAAGAGCATCATGGTATTGTCGCGGAAGAACAGCTCGTTATCCACGCCGGCGTAACCAGAGGACATACCGCGTTTCACGAACAGCACGGTCTTGGCCTTGTCCACTTCCAGGATCGGCATGCCGAAGATCGGGCTTTGCGGGTTGGTCTTGGCGGCGGGGTTGGTCACGTCGTTGGCGCCGATCACGTACACAACGTCCGCGGTGGCGAATTCGTTGTTGATCTGCTCCAGTTCGAACACCTCGTCATACGGCACGTTGGCTTCCGCCAGCAGCACATTCATATGCCCAGGCATACGGCCCGCCACCGGATGGATAGCGTACTTCACTTCCACGCCATCCTGCTTCAGCATATCGCCCATTTCGCGCAGCGCGTGCTGAGCCTGGGACACCGCCATACCATAGCCCGGCACCACGATCACCTTGGACGCGTTCTTCATGATGAAGGCCGCGTCGTCGGCGGAGCCGTGCTTCACGGCCTTGCCCTCGGAGCTGGTGCCAGCCACCGCTGCGGCATCGCCGGAATTACCGAACCCGCCGGCGATCACGTTGATGATCGAACGGTTCATGCCCTTACACATGATGTAGGACAGAATTGCACCCGAGGAGCCAACCAGCGCGCCGGTTACGATCAGCGCCAGATTACCGATGGTAAAACCAATGCCGGCGGCTGCCCAGCCGGAATATGAGTTCAGCATCGAAACCACGACCGGCATGTCCGCGCCGCCGATGGGGATGATCAGCAGGAAGCCGAGCGCGAAGGCCAGCAGCGCGATCAGCGAGAACAGGATGGTGCTGCCACCAGAAGCCACGAAAGCGATGATCAGCACGAAGATCAGAAGGCCGATGCCGCCATTCAGCTGATGCTGGCCGCGGAACGTGATCGGCGTGCCCTTCATCAAAGCTTGCAGTTTCGCGAACGCGATCAGCGAGCCGGAGAAGGTGATGGCACCGATGGCGAGACCGATCGACATTTCGACCAGGCTCTCGGTATGGATGTGGTGCGGCGTGCCGATGCCGAAGCTCTGCGGCGCGTTAAGCGCCGAAACCGCCACGAACACGGCCGCGAGACCCACCAGCGAGTGGAACGCGGCGACAAGCTGCGGCAGCGCCGTCATCTTGATCTTCTGCGCCACCACCAGGCCGATGGAGCCGCCGATGGCGACGCCCAGCAGAATAACCAGCGCCCAGCCCCAATCCATGCCGCCATGCAGGAAGGTGGCGGCAATGGCGATAAGCATGCCGACCATGCCGAACTGGTTGCCCCGGCGCGAGGTTGTGGGGTGCGAAAGCCCGCGCAGGGCCAGGATGAACAGGACCGCCGCGATGAGATACGCGAGGGAGGTAAGAGACTGATTCATCTTGTGTTTACTTCTTCTTGAACATGGCCAGCATGCGGTTAGTCACCGCAAAACCGCCGAAGATATTAACCGAGACCAGCACCACGGCGAGGAAGCCGAACACATGCGCGACCATGCTGCCATGCAGCCCAGTTGCCAGCATGGCGCCCACGATGATGACGGAGGAAATAGCGTTGGTCACGGCCATCAGCGGCGAGTGCAGCGCGGGGGTCACGCTCCACACCACGTAATAGCCGACGAACACGGCCAACACGAAGATGCTGAACAGAAAGATGAACGGCGCGGCTGGCGGCGCGTTCTGCGCGGCCACGGCGGCCACACCGGCGGCGTTTTGCGCCAGCACGGAAGCCTGATGGGCAAGGTCCGCCGCCTGGGCGGCCAAATCTGCGGGTGTCATAATGGAAAAGCCTCCCTTTCTTTAGGCGGCGGGCTTGAAATTGGGGTGAACGATCTCGCCGCCCCGGGTGAGCAGCGCGCCTTTAATCAAATCATCATCCGGCTTCAGGTTGGGCGCCTTGGCGTCCTTGTCCCAGAAGGTGGTGAGGAACGTGAGCAGATTACGCGCATAGAGCTGGCTCGTCGCCACGGCGATGCGCGCCGGCCAGTTCTTGTGCCCGAGAATCGTCACGCCATTCGGGGTGGTGATAACCTCGCCCGGCACCGTATCGGCGCAATTGCCGCCAGCCTCGGCGGCAAGGTCCACGATGATGGAGCCGGGTTTCATGCCAGCCACCATCTCGGAGGTGACAATCACCGGCGCCTTGCGGCCCTGCACCAGGGCGGTGCAAATCACGATGTCGTTCTTGGCGACCGTGCTGGTCATCAGCTCGGCCTGCTTCTTGCGGAACTCGTCGGACATCTGCCCGGCGTATGGCCCGGTCTGCTTGGCACTCTCCTCGTCATCCACGCCAATATAGGTAGCGCCGAGAGAGCGGATTTCTTCCTTCGCGGCCGGGCGCACATCGGTGCCCGAAACAATGCCGCCCAGGCGGCGCGCGGTGGCGATAGCCTGCAAACCGGCCACACCGGCGCCAACCACGAAAACGCGAGCAGGCGGCACGGTGCCAGCGGCCGTCATCATCAACGGGAAGCCACGGGGGAAAGCATCCGCCGCCTCGATCACCGCGCGATAACCGGCGAGATTCGCCTGAGAGGAGAGCACGTCCATGCTCTGCGCGCGCGTCGTACGCGGCAGCAGCTCCAGCGCCACGGCGTCGACCTTCGCGGCGGCCAGGGCCGGCGCCAGCGCGGCGTCAGACGCGGCACCCAGCGTGGCGACAAGCAGAGTGCCGGGCGCGACCAGCCTGAGAATCGTTTCATCCGGCGCATTCACGGCAAACAGAATCCCAGCGCCATTAAGGGCAGCTGCAGCATCTGCCGCAATCTCCGCGCCAGCCGCGGAAAAATCCTGGTCGGATATAGCGGATTGAACGCCCGCCCCCGCCTCAATGGCGACCGTCAGCCCCAGCCCGATCAACTTCTTCACCGTATCAGGGGTTGCCGCCACACGGGCTTCACCCGCGCGACGCTCCTTCAACACCGCTAGACGCATGTACCTGTCCTCAAAGCCCTTTAAGTTTTGCGGCACCTTAGGTTTAACGCGCCGAATATTGCAAGCTGTTACCCGGTTTAAGCCGCGTAAACTAGTCTGCATTATATGCATTTTGGCTTTCGTTAAACCCATCAGCACGGCTAGACCGGTTCTTTTAGTTCACCAGCCGCGCCAATGCGCACCGCCACATGCCCTTTCTCGGCGGAAAATCCAAGATATTCGTAGCTCAACCCCGTTGCGGCGATGAACTCCTGGAACGCCTTATACTCATGCGCCCGCCAACCAGGATAGTTGAAATATTCATCAAAAAGAATCACGGTGCCGGGCGCGATCCGGCCCCGCAGCGCGGTGAAGATCGTCACCGTACTTGTATATATGTCACAATCGACATGCAGGAACGCCACCGCCCCGGCCTCGGCCGCCAGGAAAGGCGGCAGCGTCTGGTCAAACCAGCCCGGATGCAGCACCACATTGGGTGGCACCTTCGGCAGCTTGCCTTTCTGGGTAAACGCGCCAGCCTGCTCCTTGGTGCCAGACCATGCCTCCGGCAGCCCCCCGAAACTGTCGAAGCCGTGCACTTGCCTGGGGGTCTGCGCCGCGAGATTGCGCAGAGACGCACCCTTGGCGACACCAAACTCCAGCACCAGCCCTTCCTTCGGCGCGCGGGAAAGCGCAAAGCGCGCCAACTCATCCCGGTCAGCCAGCACCATCGCCTCGCTCATATGGGCGATGATGTAGTCCACCGCTTCGCGCTTGGCATGCAGCCGCAAATCCAGCCACAGATCATTGGCATAGATGGAGTGGAGGAGCTTGCGGTAAGCCCGGGCGAAGAAGCCGGAGCGGAAAAAGCCGCGTTGAAGAATTGCCATGGCGCGGGTTTACTTGGCTGCCGGCACCCCGGCAACCTGGAGCGCTTCCGCCTGCCGCGCGGCGAGGCTTTCCTCGCTGAACCCCTCCACCGTCTCCTGGAACAGCCGGCACCAGTTCAACTCGGCCCCTAGCCGCATGAACACCGCGCCCAGGCCGATGGCGGAACGGTCCATCAGCACGAACTCTCGCGGCGGGCGCACGCCACCAGTGCGCTGCAACCCGGCGTGCACCTTCTGCGCCACCTCGCGGCCGAATTCCGTGCCCTGCCCTTCCTGAATCGGCCGCACCCGGTCCTCGATCAAAGGCTGATACAAGAAACGCGCCCATTCATTCAGCACGTCTACCTGCTCGTCGGTGATACCCTTGAAGCCCCAAATGTCATAGGCATGGCGGGCGCGGGCTTCGTTATGGTCGCGCACGGCGCCATAAAGCTCCAACACACCGCCCACGAATTTCGGCGGAAACACGCGGATGCAGCCGTAATCCAGCAGGTTCAGCCCGCCCGCGTCGCTCACCTGGTAATTGCCCAGATGCGGGTCGCCATGGATCACCCCGTAGCGGTAAAAGGGAATATACCAGGCGCGGAACAAGGCCGTGGCCAGAGCGTTGCGGCTCTCCTGGCTGGGACCGGCCTCCATCCAGGAGCGGAACCCCTGCCCCTTCAGCCAACTCATCGTCAGCATCCGGGTGGTGGTGTAGCCCTCGACCGGCTCCGGCACGTTGATGTCCGGCACGTCCGCCAACATCTGCCGGTAGAGCCGCATCTGCGCCGCCTCGCGCAGGTAGTCCAGTTCCTCACGGAAGCGCTCGCTCAGCTCGACATAGATGTCGTCCTGAATGATCGCGTTATCCATGCGCTTATAAACCGCCATGGCCAGCTTCACCTGGCGCAAATCGGCCTCGATCACGCTCGGCATGTCCGGGTATTGCAGCTTCACCGCCACGTCCTGCCCATCCGGCAGCACGGCGCGGTGCACTTGCCCCAGGCTGGCGGCGGCCACCGCCTCGCGGGAGAAGCTCTTGAATTTGCTTTCCCAATCCGCCCCCAACTCGCCGGACATGCGCCTTCGCACGAAGGGCCAGCCCATCGGCGGCGCGTTGGACTGCAATTCCGCCAGTTGCTTGGCGTATTCCGGCGGCAGCGCATCCGGCACCGTGGAGAGAAACTGCGCCACCTTCATCATCGGGCCTTTCAGGCCGCCGAGCAGGGATTTCAGATCCTCGGCATGACGCGCCTGATCGGTCTTGATTCCGAACACCCGCTCGCCCGCAATGCGCGCCGCGATTCCGCCCACGGCGCCCGAGGTGCGGGCCATGCGCCGTATTTCGCCAAACAGATTCCCACCGTCGCGATCGCTCATGCTTTTTCAAGCTCGTCGATAAAGCCCGAGATCACATCCAGCCCTTTGTTCCAGAAGGCGGGGTCGGAAGCGTCCAGTCCGAAGGGGGCCAACAATTCCTTATACCGCTTGGTGCCACCGGCCGCCAGCATCTCCCGGTACTTCGCCGCAAATCCCACCTTGTCCGGGCTCTCCTGATAGACGGCGTACAGCGCGTTCACTAGGCAATCCCCGAAGGCATAGGCATACACGTAGAAGGGCGAATGGAAGAAATGCGAGATATAGGCCCAGAAGCTCCGGTAATCTTCCGTGAAGTTGAAGGCCGGGCCGAGGCTGCGGGTCTGCACGTCCAGCCAGATTTCGGAAATACGCTCGGGCAGAATCTCGCCCTCGGCACGCTCGGTATGGAACGCCACCTCGAACTCATGGAACGCGATCTGCCGCACCACCGTGTTCAGCATATCCTCCACCTTCTGCGCCAGCATGATCCGGCGGCGGGCCGGATCGGTCTCGGCATCCAACAAAGAGCGGAAGGTGAGCATCTCGCCAAACACGCTGGCGGTTTCCGCCAGGGTGAGCGGCGTGCTGGCCAGCAGATAGCCCTGCTTAGCGGCCAGCGATTGATGCGCGCCATGGCCCAGCTCATGCGCCAATGTCATCACATCCCGCGTCTTGCCGTGGAAATTCATCAGCACGTAAGGATGCGCGGAGGGCACGGTGGAGTGCGAGAACGCGCCGCCGGCCTTGCCAGGGCGCAACGCCGCGTCGATCCAGTTCTTGTCGAAGAAGGGCTTGATGGTCTCGGCCAGCGCCGGCGAGAAGCCGCCATAGGCGTTCAACACAATATCCCGCGCCTGCGGCCAGGAAATCGGTTTGTCCGAATCGGCGGGCAAGGGCGCGTTGCGGTCCCAGTGCTCCAGCTTTTCCAACCCCAGCCATTTGGCCTTCAGCGCGTAATAACGGTGCGAGAGGCGGCCATAGGAGGATTTCACTGCCTCCACCAGCGCGCCCACCACCTCATCCTCAACCATGTTCGCCCGGTTGCGGAACGACCAGGGATGCGGATAGGCGTGCCACTCATCCTCAATCGCCTTGTCCTTGGCGATGGTGTTCAGCACGAGCGCGAACAATTTCTCATTCTGCTCCATCGCCTTCGCCACGGCCTTGGCGGCGGCCTCGCGCTTGGCGCGGTCGGAGTCGGAGAGCTTGTTCAGCGCGGCGGAAAGCGTCAGCTCCTCGCCATTCACATCCAGGCGCAGCCCGGCGATGGTCTCGTCAAACAGGCGCGTCCAGGCGGAATGGCCGGTCACGTCCTTTTCCATGAACAGCTGCTCGACCACATCTTCCCGCTGATGCGGCAGAAACACGCGCAAATCCCGCAGCCAGGAGGCGTAATGCGCCAGCGCCTTGTACTGCAGCTTCTCGGCCAGCGCCTCATCCGAAATCCGGTTCAGCTCCAGCGTGAAGAACAAGGTCTTGGTGCCCAGGGCGGTCACGCGCTCGGCCATGGTCTGGTAAAACTGCCCATGGGCGGGGACGGAGGAATCCGCCGAGAACAGCAGCACCGCGTAGGACATGATGCGCCCCGGAACTTCCTGCAACGCCTCATAGGTGCTGATCGCCTCGGCCAGTTCCGCGCCGGAAAGCCCCGCCAGCTTGCCCTGATAAGCTGCGGCGAATTTTTCCGCCCCCTCCTGAACGGATTTCAGGTCGGCTTCGATGCGCGGGTCGGCGGGGGAGGTATAAAGATCCTTCAGATCCCAGCTTGGCAGCTCAGTCGCCGGAGAGCCGGCCATCCCTTCCGGGTGCCGGGCCAAATTCGTGGTCTTCATCACCGCTCCGTTCAAAACATTCTGGCCACAGATTTAGGCACTGTGGCGCAGAGGTCAAACGGCCCGGCGCTTACATCCCAATGGCGCGGCGGTAAACGTCCAGCAGCGTCTCCTGCTCCTCCACCTCCGCCGGCTCCTGCTTGCGGATGCGGATGAGCTGGCGAATCACCTTCACATCGAACCCGGCTGATTTCGCCTCGGAATAGATATCCTTGATATCATTGGCGAGCGCCTTGCGCTCCTCCTCCAGACGCTCGATGCGCTCGATCACGCTTCGCAGCCGCTCGCCGGCAATGTTGGTCGGTTTCTCTTCTGCGGACACGGACATACTCATCTCCAATGCGGGCAGCGGGGATATAACCGCCGGGCACGCCGGTCAATCCGGGAATACGACCAGCCGGCTCAATGGCCGGGATTGGCCTCTTTCATCTTTGCCTGCTGCGCCTCGCTCGCCGGAATCTGATACCGGGCCTGCCATTCCTTATAAGGCATGCCGTAGATAATCTCCCGCGCCTCGGGGTCGCTCAGCGCCAGCCCCTCGGCCTCGGCAGCCTCCCGGTACCAGCGCGAGAGGCAGTTGCGGCAGAATCCGGCAAGGTTCATCAGGTCGATATTCTGCACATCCGTACGGGCCCGCAAATGCGCCACCAGCGCGCGAAACGCCGCCGCTTCCAGCTTCTCAGTCATATCTTCATTTCGCTTGGGGTTGCTCAAGCCTATGCTCCCGCTCATAATCGCGCCGTGAAACGCTGTTCATCGCGCCATAAAAACCTATGCGCAGCCTGCCGGACGCCCCTTGCGCGGCTTCTGTCCCGGCGCTGCGCTTGGCTGCCAGCCTGCCGCAGCCTGTTGGCGCGCGCAATATCGCTTTCTGTGCCGGCAGGGTTGCCAAAGACTATGGCCTTCGCCTACAGCCGGCTGCCATCTGGCATGCTGCCCCCTTTTCCCGCCTGAGGATTACAATGGATAAATTGCGCCGCCACCGCCGCACCAAGATCATCGCGACTCTTGGCCCCGCCAGCTCGTCACCGGAGATGATCCTGCAGCTTTTCCAGGCCGGCACGGATATGTTCCGGCTGAACTTCTCCCACGGCAGCCACGAGGACCATGCCGCGCGCATTGAGATGATCCGCTCCGTCGAAAAGCGCGTCGGGCGGCCGATCGGCATTCTGGCCGACGTGCAGGGACCAAAACTGCGGGTTGGCACGTTCCAGTCCGGCCGCGTGCAACTGCAAACGGGGCAGCAATTCACGCTGGACCTGAACCGCGCCCCTGGCGATACCCGCCGCGTCTGCCTGCCCCACCCCGAGATCATCGCCGCGGCCGAGATCGGCTCCACCCTGCTGCTGGATGACGGCAAGCTGCGGTTGCGTGTGCTGCGCGTGCGCGACGACCATCTGCTCACCGAAGTGATCGTCGGCGGCGTGCTTTCCGAGCGCAAGGGCGTGAACGTGCCGGATGTGATTCTACCCATCCCGGTGCTGACCGAGAAGGACCGTGCGGATTTGGATTTCGTGCTGCCGCTTGGCATCGACTATATCGGCCTTTCCTTCGTGCAGCAGGCTAAAGACGTGCTGGAAGCGAAAGAGATCGCCGCCGGCCGCGCGCTGACGATGGTGAAGCTCGAAAAGCCGCAGGGCATGGACAACCTCGAAGAAATCATGGACGTGACCGATTCGGTGATGGTCGCCCGTGGGGATCTCGGCGTGGAATTGCCGCCCGAGGAAATTCCCGTGGCGCAGAAGCGCATCATCCGCGCCGCCCAACAGCGCGGCAAACCGGTGGTTGTGGCCACCCAGATGCTGGAGAGCATGATCTCCTCGCCTGCCCCCACCCGCGCCGAAGCCTCCGACGTTGCCACCGCCGTGTTCGACGGCGCAGATGTGGTGATGCTCTCCGCCGAGAGCGCCGCCGGGCAATACCCGCGCGAGGCCGTGAACATGATGGACCGCATCATCACCCGCGTGGAGCGCGACGAGGATTGGCGCACCGAGCTGGATGCCAAGCGGCCGCAACCGGAAAAGACCTCGGCGGACGCGATTGCCGCGGCCGCCGTGCAGGTGGCGCACACCATTAACGCCAAGGCCATCGTGGCCCTCACCGAATCGGGCGCCACCGCATTGCGCGTCGCGCGTGAAAAGCCCGATTGCCATGTGATCGGGTTGACGATGAACCAGAGCGTCGCCCGGCGCCTTTCCATCGTCTGGGGCGTGCACGCCGTCGTCACCGACGCCGCGCATTCAATGACAGAAGCTGTTGAAAAGGCTACAAAAATTTCCCGCCTGGAAGGCTTCGCGCAGAAGGGTGAGGAGATCGTGGTGGTTGCGGGCGTGCCATTTGGCCAGGCTGGCACCACCAACGCGCTGCGCGTGGCCAAAATCTAAGCCTGGATAATTTCAGATCGGGCCGCACGGCGGTACCCCCTGAAATCAAAACCTGCCTTCGCGTAAAGTTTGAATTACAATTCAGGCTGTTAGGTTCGCTTCCCCATGGGCGGGCCTAACGACGCCGCGCTCCGGCGCGAGTAGATTTCGTTCGATTTCAACCAAATGTTTTATTATTAAAGAGTTGCAATTTTTCCTTGCCGCAAATGCGGCTTGGCCGGACCAGTGTTTGGCTGTAAGGGAAAAACTGTGCTTCGGGGTTAAACAGAGGATTTTCGCATTGCATACACCGCGCAACGCCCGTGCTTACGGCAAGGTGATTCTAGGCATGAGTGCCGCCGCCCTGGTTTTGGCCGGTTGCTCCCGGTCCACGCCCAAATTGGCCGCGACGGCGCCCGCCGCGCCGGTGGGGCATGTTTATCCTGTGGCGGTTGACGTGCCACCGCCGGTGTCTCCCAGAATCAAGTTCACGCCCTCTCAAGAGGAGAAGGTTCAGCAGGCCTTCAACGTCATCGGGCTGAAATCGGCCCTGATGGTGGCCGCGCTCTCCTGTGACGAACAGCCCCAATACGATGCCTTTATGAACACGTTCCAGCCTCATGTGCTCGATGCTCAGCACCAGATGGATGCCTATTTCTATAAGGCCAGCGGCCCTTATAGCGGCCAGAAGATGGAGGATAACTTCATCACCCTGCTGGCCAACAACCAGTCCGTAGCCGGCATCGCTCAGGGAAGCGTTTTCTGCGTGAATAACGACGCTGAATTCAAAGCCGTGCTGGCGTTGAAAACCCCTGAAGCTCTCGACAGCTTCGTGACCGACGAGCCGCCCGAGCAACTTGCGAGCAACGAGCCTGTCTCACCCCCGGAGGCTTCGGTTCCGCAAAAACCCTCCAAGGCGATGAAGAAGACCAGCACAAGAACCCGCGGCACCCATAAGGCCAAGCTGCAAACCGCGGAACTTGCCAGCGCCACGAAGTAGGCCCGCGCCAAACCACAAAAAGCCCGGCTCTCGCCGGGTTTTTCATAAAGCAATTTTGGCACTCAAGATCGATTGATAAATTCAGGTTATGACTTCCAGCTGTTGGAAAAACCGCGCCTAAAACTCGGCCTCTTCGAAAATCCGGGTCACATCGCCGTTCCAGTCGCCATGATAGCGGGTCAGCCAATGTTCGGCCTGGCTGGGAGCACCCGCGGCGATCTCCTGAAGCGGGGCAAGATAGAGCGTTTCATCCTGCCCTTCCTGGTTCTGGCGGGCACGGGCCTTTAGCCCTTCAGCGGCAATGGCGATCACGTCTTTCGCCAAATCCCGCAGCGTTCCGGTGCCAAACCTCGTGTTGATACCCGTGGCGGGCACGGCGGCGCGCAAGGCGAGAATCTCTGGGTAGGCCAGATCCTTCACCAGCGTTTGCGCGGCAGCCAGGGCGGCGGGGTCGTAGAACAATCCAGTCCAGAGGGCGGATTGCGCCAGCATCATGTCCGGCCGCCCGGAATCCGCGCCGCGCGTCTCGATATATTTCTTTAAACGCACATCCGGGAAGGCGGTGGTGGAATGGTCCGCGAAATCGCCGATGGTGGCGCGCTCGCCCGGCAGCGCGGCCAGTTTGCCAGCAATGAAATCCCGGAATGAGGCGCCCGCCACGTCGTGGTACACGCCGTCGCGGTAGACGAAATACATCGGCACATCGAGCAGCCAGTTGGCATAGGCCTCGAAGCCGAAACCGTCCTGGAAGATCGCCGGCGGGATGCCGGAACGGGCATTATCCGTATCGCCCCACACATAGGCGCGGTTGGAAAGCAGGCCGTTCGGCTTGCCTTCATAAAATGGCGAATTGGCAAACAGGGCTGTCGCCAAAGGCTGCAAGGCGCTGGCGACGCGCATCTTCGCCACCATGTCCGCCTCGGAGCAAAAATCCAGATTCACCTGCACGGTGCAGGTGCGCAGCATCATGTCCAGCCCGCGCGTGCCCACCTTGGGCATATAGGCGCGCATGATCTTGTAGCGGCCCTTCGGCATCCAATGGAAATCAGCGCGGCTGGCGGCGGGGTGGAAGCCGAGCGGCGCGAAGCCGAGCCCCAGGCCGGGTGTTACGTCATGCAGCCGGGCGATATGCGCGTCCAGTTCCGCCTTTGTGGCATGCAGGTCCGGCAGCATGGCGCCGGACAGCTCGAACTGCCCGCCTGGCTCCAGCGAGAGTGAGGCCCCGCCCTGCCCTTTCAGCCCAATGATATTGCCATGGTCGAGGATCGGCCCCCAACCATCATGCGCCTGCACCGCTTGCAGCAGCGCGCCGATGCCGCCTGCCCCATCATAGGCGGGTGGCGTGAAATCTGTACGCCGGAAGCCGAAGGCCTCATGCTCAGTGCCGATTGTGAAATCCGCCGGCGGTTTGCTGCCGGATTCCAGATAGGCCGCCAGATCTGAGACACTGGTGATCTCGCGCGCGTCGGCATCGCCGGGGTTTGACAAGTCTTTCGTTCCTTCAACGTCTTTAAGGCGACGCCGCCAGAAGCAGCGCCAACCCGGCTATGGCGGCGGTCTCGGCCCGCAGGATGCGGCGCCCCAATGACACGCGTGTAATGAGGGGTGTGCGAGCGATAGCTTCAAGCTCCTGATCGGTAAAGCCGCCCTCTGGCCCGATCATAACTGCGCTGGGGCCGGTGGCGGGGCCAAGCAAATTCGCGGTCCGGCGTTCATCCGCCACGTAAAGCGGGCGCTCAGGCCAATCGGCCATCAGCCTCATCACCGGTACGGGCTCACGAATTTCCGGCACATGCAGCCGCTCGCACTGCTCCGCCGCCTCAGTGGCGATGGCGCGCAAACGCTCAAGATTCACATGGTCGGCATTTGTGCGGGCGGTGATGATGGGCTGGATGACGGAAACGCCCAGTTCGGTCGCCTTTTCCACCACCATGTCGGTCTTCTGGCGCTTCAACAAAGCGAAACAGAGCCAGGCATCGGGCTCCGGCGCCGGAAGGCGGGTTTGCGCCACCGTTTCCAAGACCGCCGCCTTGCGTGAAATTTTGGTGATGGCGGCGCGCCACTCCCCGGCATCGCCATTAAAAATCCGTATGGTGTCGCCCTCTGCCAAGCGCATGACATTGGCAAGGTAATGGGCCTGCGCATCAGGCAATGAAAACGCCTCACCCGGAGGGGGCAGATGGGGCATGTGGAGGCGAATTGACGTGTCGGCCATGCCGGGGTGAATAGCACCCATGAGTGGATTCACCGATATCAGGCGTGGCGGCTGGGTGGCGCGCCTGCCAGAAAAATACCTCCCTTACATTCTGCTTGCCCGGCTGGACCGGCCAATTGGCGCCTGGCTGCTGTTTCTGCCGGGCTTCTGGGCCATCTGCCTGACCGCGCATGGGTTTTGGGAAGGGCTGTGGCTGACGATCCTGTTTGCCATCGGCGCCGTGGTGATGCGCGGGGCAGGCTGCGTGGTGAACGATCTGTGGGACCGCAAGATGGACGCGCAGGTGGAGCGCACGCGCGCCCGGCCGTTGGCGGCGGGCACGGTGTCGCCATTTCAGGCGCTGTTGTTCCTGGCGCTGCTCTGCGCCGTTGGACTGGCGATTCTGCTACTGCTGAATAACACCGCTAGGCTGCTGGGCGTGGTCTCTCTGGTGATGGTGGCGCTGTACCCGCTGGCCAAAAGAATCACCTGGTGGCCGCAAGTATTTCTCGGCCTCACCTTCGGATGGGGCGCACCGCTGGGCTATGCCGCCGCGCGCGGGCACCTCACCTGGCCGGTGATTCCGCTCTACCTCGCCGCGATTCTCTGGATCATCGGCTATGACACGATCTACGCCCACCAGGACCGCGCGGATGACGAACTGATCGGCGTGAAATCCACCGCCCGGCTGTTCGGCCGCCGCACGCGGGAGGCGCTGTGCCTGTGCTATGGCGTGGCGTTTCTGCTGTTGCTCGTCGCCATGGGCGCGTTCTCGCTGCATGTATGGGGGTATCGGCTGATGGTTGTGCCCGCCGCTCTGCTGGTTTGGCAGATCATCCGGCTGGATATCGACAACCCGGCCCGTTGCCTCTCGCTGTTCAAGCTCAACCGCGAAGTGGGGTTGGCGGTTGCGGCGGCGATCCTGATCGGCTGGCTGTGAGCAACGGCTACCGGCAAAACACAAAATTATTATATGTTTAGGTGGGCTGTAAGCCCGCCCGGCGCCCGCATG
>JAGWOU010000328.1 GCA_028870815.1 Rhodospirillales bacterium
ATCCAGCCCCAATCCTTCTCCATAAAGTGGCGCGTCTGGGTCAATCTCCGTCGGTACGGCATCAAGATTCAAGGTGGAGGTGATCAGGCAGGCAAGCTCTGCTTCGGCGGTTGATTGGGGCAAGGTCGCGGATGTCATGAACACTCCATAAGAGAGGTCAGCGCCCCGGCCAAGTGAAAACACCGTAGCTCAAAAAATACTCCAATGATCCTAGGCATTTACCGGTCGGCCACGAAGCTATGCAGGATCAGGGGTTTAATCGCCTTTGGCGGAGGGCGCGCCGGTTGAAAGCTGTCCCCGATTTCATGTCGAATTTTTTCAGGGGTCACAGCCCGATGACCTGATCCAGCAGCCTGGATGCCGTGACTGGCCTGAATGCTGGCGCCCGGACTTATGTTTAACTTCCCGGCGCGCGGCGTTAAGCTGCCACGGAGCGGTTGGATGGCCAGCCGCCGGAACAGGAGGGTTGTGTGGACAAGTTGGAAACTCCAGCGTCTATGGATGGTCGACACCGTCCGATCCCGGCAGGTGCCCGCATCGGCCATGTTCATCTCAGGGTCGCGGACCTTGAACGCTCCATCGCGTTTTATGCCGGCGTGCTGGGTTTTGAAATAACACAGCGGTATGGAAATCAGGCTGCCTTTCTGGCAGCGGGCGGCTACCACCATCACATTGGCCTGAACACCTGGGAAAGCTTGGGGGGCTCCCCTCCCGCTGTGGGCACAACGGGCCTATACCATTTTGCTGTCCTCTATCCCCGGCGGGTTGACCTCGCGGATACGTTCCGCCGTCTTGTCGCGGCCGGTATCCCATTGGATGGCAGTGCGGACCACGGCGTCAGCCAGGCGCTTTATTTGAGAGACCCGGACCAGAACGGCGTTGAACTTTATTGGGACCGGCCCAAGAATGAGTGGCCGCGCGAGAGCACGGGCGCCCTGACCATGTATAACCGCCGTTTCGACCTGGATGAACTGCTCAGATTGGAAGCGTGAGCACTCAACGCTGAATTCTCTGGCTCTTTCCTGAGGTCTATGGCGCTTGATTTTGTCGAGGCTCCTCACGCCTAGCACTACTTTGGCAGATTATTTTAGCGGCTGCGGCGAGAAGTTTGTCGCAATGCGGGCAGCGCTTAGGTGGAGGCGTGCGAAGAGGTCAAGGATTGCTCGTCTAATGGCGGGCATACTGGGTTGGGGCGGAGGTGCCCCGACTCTTTTTTCCGTCCCGCCGCTTTGAGGCGGCGGGATTGAAGGAATGCGTAGGCGATCATGGTCATCAGGGCATGTCGATGTAGCTCCGTCCAGGATCTGCCTTCGAAGTGATCGAGGCCAAGCTCCTCCTTGAGTTGCTGGTGTGCGTGCTCACAGATCCATCGGGCTTTAATGGCCGCCGTCAGCTCTTTGAGGCTGGTATCGGCCGATAAGTTTGAGACGCAGTATTTTTGTTTCCCGGTCGAGCGGTGTTCACCGACGAGCCAGACCTCGTCGCCCGGCATTCGCTGCATACGATTATCAGACATGCGGTGTTTGTGGCCGTCAGCCGCGCGGACACGGCGTGCCGCAAAGAGACACGTCAGCCGACCTTTAGTACCTCGTCGCCAGCTAGTCCTCTGCCATTTCTCATCGGCCAATGACACTTCGGCAACGAACGGGGACTGGTCTGGAATGTGATGTTTGCGCGGCTTGCCCATCTTCGCGATTGGAAAAATTACGTTGACGTCTACAGGGTAGACGCTCTGACGCCGCGATAGACCTAGATCACTCAGCGCCTGCCGAAAAAATCCACTTGTGCCATATCCTGCATCGGCCAGAACACAACCGAAACGCACACCGGAGGCCATAACGCAGTCGATCTCCTCAATTGCGATCTCCGGCTTTGTCAGAGTAAGCCGCCTCTCCTTCGGCACATGGGCTCTTGCCATACGCGCAGGGTTGTCGGACTAGCTTTCAGGCAGGAATAATCGTAGGCCAACCGTGACAGGTACTTCGCGCGCGGCCAGCGTTACCGAGACCAGTGACTGGCAGTTAGCGGTCTTTCCAAGCGATGACGCATATTGCGGTGCGACACCAACAGAATGGTCACCCCTCTTCGGCAGGGCTGTACCATCAATGATCAAAAATGCCGCAGCGTCACCGACCAGACGATTTGCTGTCTCCAGGAGGATGGACTCAAGCAGAGTACTGTCCCAAATTCCGGCAGAGACGAAGTGGTGGAGCTGGTCGTAGCTCACAACATCGGCGCGCATTGCCATCGGCTGAACGCTCTTGCGGTCTCCCGGACCAATCAGACCAGCAATATAGGCTGGACACATCCGCGCTCTCGTCTTGTGCCCGAGTGCCGCGACAAACGGTGATAGCCAGCGATCAAGATCAACCCGCCAGTCTGCATCCATAGATCAGTCCCTCATGAACCGACATCCTATGAATCACGCAATTCAGCTCTTGAGAGCCCCTTACAGAAGATAATCTGCCAAAGTAGTGCTAGTCGGGTACCGCAAGCCTGCATATTTTGACATATCGTGGTATGGTTGCAGACTTGGGTTTAGGTCAGACCGCAGTTTGGCGATGGAATCACCTTAAGAATGTTTATCCACCGGCGGGGTCTGTGGACGTGCTTGGCCCTGCTGAAAAGATGTAGTGCGGATCAGCCGGGCTCTGGCCTTCTGAACTACTCAAGATCTGAACCTCGATTTGTAGCATTTGAATATTCTGGTGAAGCTTTATAAGCATAAATCGAATATCCCCATCGTTTGCAGCGCCGTTCGCTGGCGCTGAAGCAGATAGCGGGTAGGGTCGTGTAGGATTAGCAAGGGCAACGCCGCAAAAGCCAAGCATTATCATATTGGCCAAAAAAAATCTGTACATAGTATATCTCCAAAATCTCTATTTCG
>JAGWOU010000329.1 GCA_028870815.1 Rhodospirillales bacterium
CGGTGTCGCCGGGGGCTCGGCGGCCGCTGGCTTCGGCTTCGCCGGGGCGCTTTGCGGGTCCGTGGCGGGGGCATTTACTTTCGGCGGAATCGCCAAGGGTTGCAGCTGCGCCGGCACCTGCGGCACGGCCTGGGCGAGCCGCCGTGCCTGCTCGGTATGGTGGTACCACAGCCCATAAGCGGCCAGCACAACAAGAAACCCGATAAAGACGATGGCGCCTTTCGGCACGCCCCGGTCCGGCACCGGGGCCAGAAACTGAATCTCGCTTTTGGGCGACTCGCCAAGCTGCCCGGCATCACGGAACCGGCTAAGAATCTCCTCGTCATCCAGCCCCAACGCCTGGGCGTAAGACCGCACGAACCCGGCGCGATAAGCCGGGCCGGGCAGGGAGGACAGATCCCCATGCTCTATGGCCTCAAGGAATTCCGGGCGGATGCGCAAACCAACAGCCACGTCAGGCAGCCGCCAGCCCAGCCGCTCACGCACCTCCCGCAACCCGGCGCCCACACGCAGGGCTTGCGGGTTGACTTGCGTGTCAGTGGTGTCGTTCTCGATCAGATAATCTGGCATTCCTGGCTCTTTTACTCTGGAACCGTGTATCTCTCAAATTGCGAGGTTGTGCTCGCGCGCCCAAACCGCCAGTGGCTCGCGTATGCTGCCGCCGGCTGCTCCTGTACGGCGCAATTCCCGCAGCACCGGCCGCAGGGAATTCAAATCCGCTTCCACCAATACCGCTTTCACCGGCAATATGGCGCTGCCGGACATTGACAATGTCGTGACACCCAGCGCCGCGAAGGCCAGCGCGTCCAAAGGCCGCCCGGCGGCCTCACCGCACACGGAAAGTGGCACTCCGGCTTCCTGGCACTGGGTCACCAGCCTCTCCAGCATTTCCAGCACCGGGGCACTCAGCGTATCGTATCTGTCGGCCAGTTCCGGCGTGCCCCGGTCCGCGGCGAAGAGAAACTGCATCAGATCGTTGGTGCCGACGGAGATGAAGTCCGCCTCCGCCAGCAGGCCGGGCAGCTGAAAGAGCAGCGAGGGCACTTCCAGCATGGTGCCGGCCTCCAGCCGTTCCGGGGCGGGGCGGATGCGCCCGGCCTCCGCCTCCAGCAAATCCCTCGCGGCGCGGAATTCTTCCACCGTCGCCACCATCGGAAACATCACCTGTAATGGCCGCCCCTGCGCGCCCAGCAGCAGCGCCCGCAACTGGCGGCGCAGAATTGCTGGGCGGTCCAGTCCTATGCGCAGGCTCCGCCAGCCCATGGCGGGGTTTTCCTCGGCCAGCGCGGTTTCGCCCGGCAGCAGCTTGTCGGCTCCCAGATCCAGCGTGCGGAATTGCACCGGGCGGCCCTTGGCGCGGTCCAGCACGCGGCCATATTCGGCGGCCTGGCCCGCCACATCCGGTATGCCACCCGCCGCCAGCGCCGCAATTTCCGTGCGGTAGAGTCCGATGCCATCGGCGCCGGTGCGGTCCAACTGGTCCAGCTCCAGCGCCAGGCCGATATTCATCATCAGCGTCAGCTCGGTGCCATCCTTGGTTATGGCCGGCTTGTCCCGGTAATTGGTCAGCGCCACGGCGCGCTCGTTGCGGGCGGCCAGGGCGCGGTCGTAAACCTGAATCACCTCTGGCTCGGGCCGCAGCACCAGCGTGCCTTCCTCGGCATCCAGCAGAGCCAGTTCGCCTTCCACGGCGGCTTCCACGGCACCGCGCTCCACTTGCAAGGCGGGAATGGAAAGCGCGCGGGCCAAAATGGCGGCATGGCCGGAGGCGCTGGCTTCCTCGATGGCGAACCCCGCGATGCCGCGCGTATGCCAGTCCAGCAGGTCCGCGGGGCCCAGGCGGCGCACGATCAGGATCATGCCGTCGGCACGCTCGGGCTTCGGCGCCTTGCCGCCCAGCGCCACCATCAACCGCCCCACCATGTCCTCGATATCGGCCAGGCGCTCGCGCAAATACGGGTCCGCGACGCGGCGCATGCGCTCGCGCAACTGGCGGGCCACCTTGTCCACGGCGGTTTCGGCGGTCAGGCCGTCGGAGATGGCGGTGCGCACCTGGGCCAGCCAGCCGGAGCTTTGTGCCACCATGCGGTAGGCGTCCAGCACATCGCGCGAGGCGTTGCCGCCGGGCATGTTGGCGGTAATCAGCCCGTCCAGCGTCTTGTTCGCTTCCTCCACGGCGGCATCCAGCCGCGCCAGTTCGGCCTCGGTATCCTCGGTCAACAGCTTGGCGATGGGGGCTGCGGCGCCATAGGCCAGCACGCGCCCACGGGCGATGCCAGCCGAGATCACATGCCCGCCATAGCGGCGGGGCAGGGTTTCGGAAAAACCTTCCTCGCCCACATCCGAGGCGCCGGCACGGGCCAGAATTTCCGCGAGCAGCATCGCCACCGTGGCGAGCGATTCCACCTCCACCGGCGCATAGATGCGGACCTCGCGGGACATCACCGCGATCACGCCCAGCGTGCGCCCGGCGCGCTTCACCGGCACCGCGAGCATCGAGGCCATGTTCTCCTCGCCGGTTTCGGCGCGGTAGACATAGCGGGGATGGTTCTGCACGTCGGGCAGGTTCTGCACGTCGCCGGAGGCGGCAGCGAGGCCGACAATGCCTTCGCCCACGCGCAATTTGGTGCGCCCGACGGCGGAGACATTCAGCCCGTGGGTGGCGGCGAGTTCGAGGATTTCACCGGGGCGGGTGACATAGATGACGGCGGCATCCGCCACCAGCCCTTCGGCGACCAGCTTGGCGAAATCCGCCAGCGAGGCAGTGCCGGTGGCGAGATTCTCCCGCAGCGCGGCAAAAAGCTGCCTTGTATCGCCGAATTTCGGCTTTTTGCGCCGGCGCGTGGCCGGCGTGGAAGGAGGATTATGCTCCTGTGCCACGCGCCA
>JAGWOU010000330.1 GCA_028870815.1 Rhodospirillales bacterium
CAAAACACTTTATAATCATACGGAAGCCGCCCAATTTTGGCTAATTCGCCCCACATTTTTTGAAAAATGCCAGTTTTTGTATCTGGCATAAAAACGTTGCTATAACTCACTTGCCCTCTTTTAACTTCTTTCGCTTATTTATCTTCTGTTCTTCTTTATATTCTTTTTCTTTTCGTAAAATCTCTTCTCTATCTACTGCAATCAACCGCCTGGATAAGTCCATAAACCTATCCATCGTCGAACCTTCATTAATTATATCAAGCGGTTGCTTCGTGTCCCGTGAGTTCGTCATATGTCAACCTCTTGCCAGCCAACATACCTACCAATTTCCGAAACCGATTGCTATCACTCTCGCTACGCTCGTTAAAACGAAAAACCTGTTCATCCACATACCTATCCAAATGCGGCGGCAATACAGAAATATACGTCCCTTTAATCGACCGCTTCAAAAGGCTCCAAAAATTCTCCATCCCATTCGTGTGAACACGTCCACGAACATACTCAACCGCATGGTCAACAATCGCGTGAATATACGTCTCAGCCAGACCGCGATAACCACCATGGGCATCCGTGTAAATCTTCGTGCCAGTTTCAACAGCTTTCTTGATTTCTGCCTTCAAAACTTCGCCGGTTGTATCCTTCACACGACGAGCCGAAACGATACGGCTCTTGTTCGTGCCAGCACCACGGCTCAAAACACCCATCACGACCGCTTTGCCAGAGCCAGCAGCACCGCGACCAAAGATTTTCTTTTCTTTTACGGATTTGTGCATGTTCTTGGCTTTACCACCAATGAACGTCTCATCGGCTTCCGCTTCGTCATCGGATTTCTCAATCGTGCCAGATTGCATAGCCAAACGGATGCGATGAAGCATGAACCAAGCCGTTTTCTGCGTCACGCCGATGGACCGATGCAATTCCATAGAACTGATACCATTACGGCAATTGGAGATGAGCCAAATGGCGGTGAACCATTTATCCAATCCGAGGGGAGAATCCTCGAAGATGGTGCCTGTTTTGGCGCTGAACTGGCGTTTTGCGTGTTTGATTTTGCATTCCCAACGGCGTTGGACAGGCATCCAGCGGGGATTTTTATGTCCACAAGAAGGGCAGCAGACGCCATTTTTCCAGCGAAGCTTGACCATAGTGAGCAAGCTTACTTCGGGGTCAGCGAAGTGCTTAATTGCTTCAGCTAAGGTCTTCGGTTCCTGGTCAAATACCTGTTCCATGAACAAAACGTAGCACGAAACGCTACTTAGTCAAGTATCTAATTGCCAAACTTTTTGGCGTTGCCTGCATTTTTTGGAGTCCCAAACGCGCCAATCCATGATTCACTCGCGCTATGGAAGTGCTGCCTGACATCTTGCCGGACGATCTCGCCGCCCTGCGTGCGGCGTTGCTTGCCGAGCGGACGGCACGGTTAGAAGCAGAGCAAAAGCTTTCTGGTGCGGCGGCGACAATTGCACATCTGGAGTTGATGATCGCTAAGCTGCGCCAGGATAAATTCGGCGCCTCATCCGAGCGCAGCAAAAAAATGCTCGACCAGATGGAACTGCAACTCGAGGAACTTCAGGCCACACAATCGGAGGAGGTCAGCGCCTCCGAGATCGCGCGGCCGGCCCCAGCGTCACGGCGCAAGCCCGTGCGGGGCCCGCTCCCCGAACATCTGCCGCGTGAGCGCGTGGTCATCGCGGCACCCGGAGCCTGTCCCTGCTGTGGCGGCACCCGCCTGGCCAAGCTCGGTGAGAGTGTCACCGAGACGCTGGAGGTCATTCCCCGGCAGTGGAAGGTGGTGCAGACAGTGCGGGAAAAATTCTCCTGCCGCGATTGCGAGACCATCACCCAGCCGCCGGCGCCGTTCCATCCCATTGCGCGTGGCCGCGCCGGACCGAACCTGCTGGCCACCATCCTGGAGCAGAAATTCGGCCAGCATTTGCCGCTCAACCGATTGAGTGAAAGATTTGCCCTCGAGGGCATCGAGCTCGATACCTCCACTCTTGCTGATTGGGTTGGCGCCTGCACCGCGACGTTGGCCCCGCTAAGCGACATGATCCGCGCCCATGTTCTGGCAGCTGAACGTCTGCACGGCGACGACACCACCGTGCCAGTGCTGGCCAAAGGCAAGACCGTGACGGGTCGGCTATGGACCTATGTCCGCGACGACCATCCCTTTGGCGGGCCGGCGCCGCCGGCTGCGTTCTTCTGCTACTCGCCCGACCGCAGCGGCAAACATCCCAGGCAGCATCTGGCATCTTATACGGGCACCCTGCAGGCCGACGCCTATGGTGGCTATGCCGAACTCTACGCGCTGGAACGCAAGCCCGCCCCCATCACGGAAGCAGGATGTTGGGCCCACGCACGGCGTAACTTCTACAAACTGGCACAATTGCGCCAGGCGCCGCTGGCACTCGAAGCCGTGCGGCAGATCGATACCATCTTTGACCTGGAGCGCGATATTAACGGCCAGAGCGTCGAGGCGCGTCAAGCCGTGCGCCAAGCGCAAATCAAGCCACCGGTCGAGGCATTTGAGACCTGGATGCGCGCCCAGCGGCCCAATCTGTCGCGCCATGCCGAGATCGCCAAGGCCATGGACTACATGCTCAAACGCTGGCCAAGCTTCACGCGGTTCCTGGATGATGGAAAAATTTGTCTGACCAACAACGCCGCCGAGCGAGCTCTGCGCGGCATCGCGCTCGGCCGCAAAGCATGGCTGTTCGCCGGTTCAGACCGGGGCGGTGAGCGTGCCGCCGCCATCTACTCGTTGATCGTGACCGCCAAACTCAACAATGTCGATCCGCAAGCCTGGCTCGCCGACACGCTGCGCCGGATCAACGATCAGCCCGCCTCACGGCTGGCCCAGTTGCTTCCCTGGAATTGGAATAA
>JAGWOU010000331.1 GCA_028870815.1 Rhodospirillales bacterium
ACTTCCCACATCTATGTCACAAAAATACTTAACAGCGTTTTTCGTGGTGTTTTTTGCCAGCGTGGGGTAAAGTAATCATGTCGGGAATTGATAAGGTTCCAACAGGCGCGGCTTTGATCGGCCAAAAATCTCCGCTTCTAAAGCGGGGACGTAATTGTTGGCGTGCCGACACGGCTGAGCGGTTTTCCTTCATCGTCGATGCGGCGGATTATTTTGTCGCCGCGCGGAAAGCCATGCTTAAAGCACAGCACAGCATCTATCTCATCGGCTGGGATTTTGACGCGCGTATTCAACTGGGAGACTGCACGGATGCGGGGCCTCGAAATCTTGGAGATTTCATCATCTGGCTGGCGAACCGCACACCCTCTCTCGAAATCAGATTGCTGCGTTGGGATACAGGCGCATTCAAGGCGATATTCCGCGGCAGCACGTTTCTCACCATGCTGCGTTGGAAACTTCATCGCCAGATCACTTTGAAACTAGACGGCGCGCATCCCCTTGCCAGTTCACATCATCAGAAAATTGTCGTGATTGACGATTGCATGGCGTTTTGCGGCGGCATCGACATGACGCTAGGCAGGTGGGACAAGCGAAACCATCTCGACGATGATCCCGAACGGGTCGCGCCGGATGGCACACTTCTCAAACCCTGGCACGATGCAACAAGCGCTTTCACCGGCGCGGCGGCGCGGGCAATGGGGAAGCTCGCCCGCCAGCGCTGGCTGGCCGCCACGGGAGAAACCTTGCCCGCCGAGGACGGCAAGCATGATTGCTGGCCGGAAGGGCTGGTCCCCACATTCCAGGATATCCGCCTCGCCATTGCGCGGACAATCCCAGAAATGCCAAACCGCGAACCAGTTCATGAAATCGAGCAGATGTATATCGACCTGATTTCAAGAGCGAAAAATTGGATCTATGCCGAAAGCCAGTATTTTGCCTCGCGCCGCGTCGCGCATGCCATCGCGCGCCGGCTGGTCGAGGAGGACGGCCCGGAAATCGTCATCGTCAACCCTGTCAGCGCGGATGGCTGGATCGAGCCGATCGCCATGGACTCCGCCCGGGCAAGGCTGGTCGAGGCGCTACGGCGCGTCGATAAGCATGGCCGTTTCCGCCTCTATCACGCGCTCACGAAAGGCGGGAACGAAATTTACGTGCATGCCAAGGTCACCATCGTCGATGACGCCTACCTCCGGCTTGGCTCGTCGAACTTCAACAACCGGTCGCTGAATCTGGACACGGAATGCGACGTGATCCTGGCCGCCGACGAAGCCGGAAATGAGGGGGTGTCCGGCAAAATCGTCGAGATAATGCATGACCTCATTGCCGAACATCTCGGCCTCCCGGTGGCGGATATCGCGCAACGCTTCGCGCAAACGGGCTCGTTGATCGCAACGATCGAAACATTATGCGAGAACGCCACCAACCGCCGCCGTTTCGCGCCGTTTCAGATACCAGAGCTTGGTACCGTCAAGGAATGGCTGGCCGACAATGAAATCCTCGACCCAGAGGGTCCGGAGGCAATTTTTGAGCCCCTGAGCCGCAGGGGGTTGTTCAAGGGGTGGCGGTGGCCCCGGCCATTGCGCGCTGGCGGCAGGCAAACCGCCATTTGAGCCGCAGCCCGCCTTACCGTAGCTTAATGCGTCACGGCTTGACCTGAATCGGGCGGCCCGCCTAACCCTCTCCGATCATGGCTGCGGGAATAAGAATGTTTGCAGGCGTAACAAAGAGCTTTTTAAACGCCTCTGGTCCGCGCCATGGCGGGTGAGGTTGCCGCCCTGCCGCGCCTGCGTATTCGCGGGCGCAGCTTCATGGCGTTTATTCTGGCGCCGGAGCTGCCGGTGCGGGACTGGCTGGGCGCGCTGGATGCGCAGATGGAACGCGCCCCTGGATATTTCGCGCGCAAGCCCATGATCGTAAATTTTTCCGCGCTGCAAGGCGAGGGGGGCGACCCGGCGGCACTGCTCTACGCGTTGGAGATGCGGGGATTGGCGCTGGTCGGCCTGGAAGGCATCGAACGCTCGCGCCTCGCGGGCACCCGCTTCGAGACATTGTTGGACTTGCGGCAGAAAACCGAGGGCGACGACCAGCCCGGCCGGGACATACCCTTGCCGGAAGAAGCACCAAAGCCCGCGCCGGCACCCGCCGTTGCCTCGCTGGTGATCGACCGGCCGGTGCGTTCCGGCCAGTCGATTTTTTTCGAGCACGGAGACATCACCGTCATCGGCTCGGTCTCCTCGGGTGCCGAGGTTGTGGCCGGGGGCTCCCTTCATGTTTACGGCCCCGTGCGCGGCCGCCTGGTGGCCGGGGTTAAAACCGGGGCAGCGGCGCGCATTTTCTGCAACCGGTTAAACGCCGAGCTGGTGGCCATAGATGGCGTGTACGGCACGGCCGAAAACTGGACCGACCATCTCGACGACCGCGCCGTGCAGATCAGGCTGCAAGACGGCGCGCTCAAGATTATAGCACTGAACTGAGACCCACACCGCCGGACAGGAGTAGAACATGATGCCTAAAGTTATGGTGGTTACCTCTGGCAAGGGCGGCGTGGGCAAAACCACGAGCAGCGCCTCGCTCGGCGCGGCACTCGCGCAACGCGGCCAGAATGTCGTGCTGATCGATTTCGATGTCGGCCTGCGCAATCTGGACCTGGTGATGGGTGCGGAACGCCGCGTGGTGTACGACCTTGTGAACGTGGTGCAGGGCGATGCCAAGCTGGCGCAGGCGCTCATCCGCGACAAGCGCATTGAAACCCTGTCCCTGCTGCCTGCTTCACAAACGCGCGACAAGGACGCGCTGACGCAAGAGGGCGTGCAGGCCGTGATCGAGGAGTTGAAGGAAAAATTCGACTGGATCATCTGCGATAGCCCCGCCGGCATC
>JAGWOU010000332.1 GCA_028870815.1 Rhodospirillales bacterium
CACGCCAAACGCGGTTGCCCCTTTCGGGTTCAACCCCGCATCCTTCGTTCCCCAGGCCATGCCGGCAATGTCCAGATGCGCCCAGGGCGTGTTGTTGACGAAGCGTTGCAGGAATTGCGCGGCGGTGATGGAACCACCGGCTCGGCCGCCGCCGATATTCTTCACATCGGCGATCGCGGAATCGATTTCCTTGTCGTATCCCTCACCCTCTTTCGAAAGCGGCATACGCCAGAGTTTCTCGCCAACCGCTTCGCCGGACGCGGCAAGCTTGCCCACCAGTTCGTCAGAGTTGGAGAACATCCCGCCATATTCATGGCCGAGCCCGACGATGATGGCGCCGGTGAGTGTCGCCAGATTCACCATGAATTTCGGCGCGAAACGCTCCTGCGCGTAATAGAGCACATCCGCCAGCACCAGGCGCCCCTCGGCATCGGTGTTGAGAATCTCGACGGTTTTGCCAGCGTAGCTCTTTACCACGTCCCCCGGCCGGGTGGCCGAGCCTGAGGGCATGTTCTCAACCAGGCCGATCAGCCCTACCGCGTCGATCTTCGCCTTGCGCCCGGCCAGAGCCGCCATCAGCCCGGCCACGGCGCCCGCGCCGGCCATGTCCCATTTCATGTCTTCCATGCCCGCGGCGGGTTTCAGCGAGATGCCGCCTGTATCAAACGTCACGCCCTTGCCCACGAACACCAGCGGGTCTTTCGGCTTCTTGGCGCCCTTTTTGTCATCGCCGTGGCCGGAGGCGCCGAGCCATTGCATCACCACCACGCGAGGTTCGCGCACGCTGCCCTGGCTTACGGACAGCAGGGTGCCGAAGCCGAGCTTCTCCAGCTCTTTCTGGCCGAACACTTCCACCTTCAGGCCGAGTTTCTTTAGCCCCTCTGTGCGCTCAGCGAATTCCGCCGGGTAGAGCACGTTGGCGGGCTCGGTTACGAGGTCACGGGTGAACTCCACGCCGGTGGCCACGGCGGCGGCGATCTTCCAGGCGGCTTCCGCCTCTTTCGGCGCGGCGGTGAGCAGTTTCAGCTTCCCGAGCTTTGCCTTCTCGTCCGGCTTTTGGGTGGTGCGGTATTTGTCGAATCTGTAGGCGCGCAGCCGGGCGCCCAGGCCAATCTCCGCCGCTTGCAGGGCGGTGAAATCCTCGGTCAGAATCGCGGCCTCGGTTTCCTTGGCCAGGGCGGTGGTGATGGCGGCACCCAGAAGCTCGGCGCGGCGGGGCGCATCCGGCTTGCCGGCACCGGTCAGTACTACGCGCTTATAAGGCCCGGCATTGTAGCTGTTTAGAACCTGCCCGGCCTTGCCTTTGAACGCCGCCGCGGTCATCGCCTTGCTCAACGCGCCGTCCAGGGTTTCATCCAGAACAGCCGCTTTGCCGCTTAACGGCAGGTCCTCGCCCACCGGCAGCACCAGCACGCCGTCTTTCGGCAGCGCCAATTTCGCGAACAGGATATCGACCATGCGTACACTCCGTCATTTACTGGTCACAACCATATCACCGCGCCGCGTCTTGGCCAGCCGGTGCCGCAGAGGTACAGACGGGCCATGCAGGAGCTTTTAACCCTCGCCGTGCGCCTGGCGGACGAAGCCGCCGCCGCCATAAGGCGTATCCGCGCGGCAGGGTTCGCCGTGGAAACGAAAACGGACCTCACCCCGGTGACACTGGCCGATAGGGAAGCCGAGGCGCTAATTACCGCTGGCTTGCGTGCGGCGGCGCCGGATATTCCCGTGGTGGCGGAGGAAGAGGTGGCCGCCGGGCGCGTTACGCTGCCGGGCGCGCGATACTGGCTGGTGGACCCGCTGGACGGCACCCGCGAATTCGCCGCCGGGCGGGATGAGTTCGCGGTTTGCATCGGCCTGATTGAAAGTGGCGCGCCTGTGTTGGGCGCGGTGGCGTCGCCGGCGCTGGATGAGCTGCATTTTGGGGCGGCAGGCCAGGGCGCATGGCGGCGCAAAGGTGGCATGGAGAAAAATATATCCGCCCGTCATGTGCCGCCGGAAGGGCTGACGGTGTTTGCCTCGCGCCATTACCAGCACGCGCCGGAGCTGGCAGTCTGCCTGGCCCGGCACAAGGTGGCGCGGCTCACGAATATCGGTTCCGCGCTCAAATTTTTACGTCTGGCCGAAGGAAATGCGGATTTCTACCCTCGCCTTGGCCGCACGATGGAATGGGACACAGCCGCCCCGCAGGCCGTGCTGGAAGCGGCGGGTGGCGCGGTGCTCACAGAATCCGGCGCGCCGCTCCGCTACGGCAAACCGGGCTGGGAGAACCCTAACTTCTTTGCCTGGGGAAAGTTATAATCCGGCCCTAATGCAGCCACCATGTGGCGCACTATATATCTGTCATGAAATACGTTCTCATTCCCCTTTTATGCGCGGCCCCGCTGCTCGCGGGCTGCGCCTATGGCCCGGATGGCGGATATAGCGAAGGTGGCGGTTATTCCTCCGGCTACTCATCCGGTTATTACGCTTCTCCCGGTGGCTATTATGGCGGCTCACCGGGGTATGTTTCAGGTGGTCCTGCCGTTATTGGCGTGTTCGGCGGCGGTGATGGCGGGCATTACGATCACGGCGATGACGGTGGGCATTACGACCATGGCGGCCCTCCTCCCGGCGCCGACTGGCATAACGGCGGTGGTGGCGACCATGGCGGTCCCCCGCCTGGCGGAAACTGGCATGGCGGCGGTGGCGGTGGCGACCATGGCGGCCCTCCGCCCGGCGGCAACTGGCACGGTGGCGGTGGTAACGACCACGGCGGACCCCCGCCCGGCGGTGACTGGCATAATGGCGGTGGTGGTGGCGACCGTGGCGGACCCCCGCCCGGCGGTGACTGGCATAATGGCGGCGGTGGTGGCGACCGCGGCG
>JAGWOU010000333.1 GCA_028870815.1 Rhodospirillales bacterium
ACAGCGTTTCGTTCCGATTCAGGCCCTCGCCGTCCATCGGCCTACGATGAATTCTGCGCCGCGCGTCGCGCCTTTCTGAAATCCGCCATCGCGTGGATTAAATCAGAGGACACAAGCGCCGGAATTATTGCGCAGGAAATCAAAGCCTCGACCGACGCGCTCGCCTCATTGCCGTGCTGTTTTGGGAAAGATAGGGCCGATGGCTGATGTGATCCATATGTTTGAGCCATATGCTGAGGTGCCTGAGCTTGTGAATGCTGAAGCTGAGCAGGCTCTCCTCGGAACTATCCTGATGGACCCGAGGCGCATTGCGCGGCTACCTCCTGACTTCTCGGCTGACCATCTCTATGATCCGTGGCACCAGGAGATCATGCGCGCTCTTATCGCACTCTCAGCCAGCGGCGAACCGAACGTGCATTCTGTTATGGAATATCTGCGCGGAACGGAGGTAGATGCGAAATATCTAGCCTCTCTTCTTGCTGCGGCCATGATTGCTGCGCAGGTGCCCGATTACGCCAAGATTATCACCAATCTATGGCGGCGCCGAGAGATGGTACGCATTGCTGAAACGCTGGCACAGCAAGCAAGAGCGCCTGGCCGTGACACAGATCCTCAAGCAACCTCTGCCCTCGCAATGTCTGAACTGGACGCGCTTGGCATCGCCTTAACCAACCAGAAAACAATGTTCGGCCTGGCCGAAGCAGCCGACGAGGCGCTTGAGCGTGCCAGAGCTGCGGCAGAAGGCAAGATATCCGGCACCACAACGGGCTATAGGTCTCTTAATGAGGCGATGGGCTATCTGGAGCCTGGGTGCCTCTATGTGCTTGCTGGACGCCCGGGCATGGGCAAAACAGCTTTAGCCCTAGGGATGGCCCTCGGAATAGCTCAGACCGGCGCCAAGGTGTTTTACGACAGCCTGGAAATGCAGGCGGCTCAGCTCGGCCGTCGCGCCCTCTCGCTGGTTTCAGGCGTGCCGCAATTCGTCATCAAGGGCGGCCGGTATTCAGACCGGGACTTCCAGGCGATCAGCCGGGCCCGCGCCACATTTGACCGGCTAAGCCTCTCCATAGACCAGCAAGCCGGGGTCAACACCGCCATGGTGGGCCTGAAAGCCCGCGCGGCAAAGCGCAGAATGGAAGGTCTTGATGCCATCTTCGTGGATCACATGCACATCGTCACCACAGACACGCAGGCCGAGCGCAACGGCGCCGCCCGGGCGGTCGAGAAGATCAGCAACGACCTCAAGCGCCTCGCCGTCGATATGGACGTGCCGGTCGTAGCGCTGGCGCAGCTCAACCGCAGCGTGGAGGGCCGAGAGGATAAGCGGCCGAGCATGGCAGACCTACGCCAATCCGGCGCTATTGAGCAGGACGCGGATGGCATCATGTTCGTCTATCGTGGCGAATATTATCTCCCTAAATCCGAGCCGGAAAAGGGTATCGGCCAGACCGATACGGCGCACCAAAAGGCCGTCAATGACTGGCACAACGCCAAAAGCGCCCTGGCGGGGAAGGTGGAAATTATCATTTCGAAACTGCGCGAAGGCGAGCCATGCACCGTTCCGATGCGGTTTGATGCGGCACGTACGGCGTTTGGAGATATCGAATAATGGCACAGCAAGATCAAGAAAAGCGCCAGCCATGGATGAAGTTTTATCCTGCGGACTGGCAGGCGGATGAAGGCCTCGGTCAATGCAGCCTGATGGCTCGCGGGCTATGGATCGAGGTTTTGGCGATCATGCACAAGTCTCCTGTCATTGGCCATCTTTTGATTGCCGGAAAGCCGCCAAACGCCTCGCAGATCGCCGTGCAGGTCAAATCAGATGTTAAAACAGTAACGAAGGCGATGAAGGAGCTCGAAGAATGGGGCGTCTTCAGCAAGACGGAAGTTGGAGTTATTTTCTCCCGCCGCATGGTGGCCGACGCCGAAAAGGCCGATCGTGATAGAGCTAATGGTAAAGGTGGAGGTAATCCCATCCTAACCAAAAATATCCACAAGGGGGTTAACCCAAAAAACAAACATACGGATAACCGGGAGTATAACCAATCCTCAAACATGACGGTTAACGGGGTGGATAAAGCCCAGAAGCTAGAGGCTAGAAGCCAGAAAGAAGCAGTAGCCTTTGGCAATGACGGAGACAGCGCGCCCGCTGCTGCCGCCGCCCAAAGCGATCCATTCCCGCGATACGCCAACCCTCCGGGCAAGCCCCCCATGCCGTGTCGCGGCGATCCGCCAGACGCCTGGAAGCACCTCGCCCCGCTCGAAGCCGATGGCGATGGCCCGAAGCGCGCCGCTGCCGGCGGGTATTTCCTCGACACTGCTGCCGAGTTGGTTTGCGAAGCCGCGCAAATCCGCGACGAGCACTGGCGCGGCGATTGGCGACCCCTCATCGCGTGGCTGAGAGACAACATCGACCTGCACGCGGTAATCATTCCGGCGATCCGGCAAGTCGCGGCCAGGCCCAACTATCGGGTGCCGGCCAGTTTGCAGTATTTCGACCGAGCTGTGCGCCAAGCCCATGCCAGTGCAGCGGCATGATAGCTTTACTGCCAATTTCCGGCCTGCTGGATGGTGTAACGGGTTCTTTTGGGAAAACTACCCGCCATACCATCACACCGCCTTGTACGAGCTTTTACGGGGCGGGAAACGTGTGGTATCCAGTTACCACCGCGCGCGCGTCCACCATCACCAGGAGTTGAAATGAGCCAGAAAACCACGGTTATTGATCCCACCAAAATTCCCGCATCGGCTGAGTTTTCGCCGGAACTAGCGGCCCGCCGCACGGTGGAGCAACGCCCCACGAACATCGCCGGGCAGTACGGGTTCCGCGTGCGATGCTTG
>JAGWOU010000007.1 GCA_028870815.1 Rhodospirillales bacterium
TCAACCAGACCTCCAACCCTTCCAGCAACATGCCATTGAAGGCGATGAACCAGGCGGCCCGGGCATCGTGAATGTCGGCGCGTGCCTGCAAGGCAGCGAACTCGGCATCCTCGTCATGCAGCTTCTTCAGCCCTGCGCCACGCGCCACCGCCTTGCCCAGCCAACGCACGCCGAACAAAGTGAGAAACACGCCAATGATGAATTGCAGAATGGCGAGATCGTGAATCCGTGTCAGCAGAAAACTGCCAACGGCGGTTAAGACGGCCAGGGCCAGCAGCGCGGCGCCAGCGGCTTGAAGCGCGCGGCGCCAACCGATGGAAAGCGCCACCGCCAGAATGATGGTGTAGGCTTCCACCCATTCGACCGAAGCGGTGAGAAATGTCGCGATAAGTATGGCCGTCACGTGTCGTCTGCTCCTGTCTCGTCAAACAAAAATAACCCGCCGGGGTCGACGCTGATGGTCTGCGGCCCAAGCGGTACAGGCGATGGGCAATAACCGCTCAGAATCAGATCCGGACCTGCGAGGCGCCAACGTACATGAAACCGCCCCGCCTCGAAATTCACCCCGATGGCCTCGGCGGAAATGCCCGTGCCATTCAGGGCCGGGCGCACGGCATCGCCACGCCAGAAAAGCCGCGCCTGTTGGCTCTTTGGTGCAGAGCCGCAGGGCACGAGACTCTGGCCGCCCAACTCCAGTACCGGAACCCCATCCCGCACAGCAAAAGGCACGCTAGTACCCCCCAAGGCGCCGGTGAAGCGGGCGATATAAGAGGAGCCAGGCGTCTGCCAAAGTGAGGATGGCGCGCCTTGCTGGCGAATAACACCGTTCTCCAGAATCGCGACCTTATCCGCGAGCTTCCAGCAATCCTCGGGATCATGACTGACCAGAACGGCGGAGATGCCGGTGGTCCGCACTGTTTCCCGCAGTTCCTCGCGCAGCATCTCCCGACTTTCGAGGTCCAGGCTGGAAAGCGGCTCGTCTAGCAGCAACAGCCGTGGGCGGCTTGCCAAAGCGCGGGCGATGCCCACGCGCTGCTGCTGCCCACCTGAGAGCAGCGCCGGGCGGCGCGACGCCACCGCAGCGACACCCAGGCGGTCCAGCAGCGCCAGAGCGACCTGATTGCGTTTGGGCGTGCCGGAGGGCAGCGCCAGCGCCACATTCTCCAGGCAGCTGAGATGCGGCCACAGGGCAAAATCCTGAAACACCATGCCAAGCCCACGGCGTTCAGCGGGCACGAATATCCGCGCGGAATCGTCCACCACCGCGCCAGCGATTTTGATGCACCCGGCATCAGCGCGATCCAGCCCCGCGATCATGCGCAGCATGGTCGTCTTGCCAGAGCCGGACTCACCGGCAAGCACCAGAAATTGCCCTTCCTCGAGAGACAGGTCGATGCCGCGCAGCACAGCCCGGCCGCCGAGGCGTCGCGTTGCGTTGGTAACCTCAAGGCTAAGGGTCATGCCCCGCTCCTGGCCTGCAGGCTGGGTGCGTGGGCCAGGCGCAGCGTCATGTTCAGCGCCGTCGCCAACCCGGCCAGAGTAGCCATGGCAAGCAATGCCAACTGCGCCGCCTGGCTATAATTTGCCATCATGTCCGCCGACACAATGGCGACGCCAAGCGGCGTCTGTCCCGGAACGTAAAGCAATTCCGAAACCGGCAATTCGAACATCACGGCCCCCACAACCAGCAACCAGGCATAAAGACCAGGACGAATGAGCAAGGCGGCTTCGATATCGATGAGGCGCGTTTGCAGCTTCAAGCCGAAAATCCGCGCCGCTTCATCCAATTTTGAGTCGAGCTGGGCCATGGCTCCGTCAAGCAGCCGCGCGGCCACAGGCAGGGCGCCCGCCGCATAGGCGATGACCAGCAGCAAAGTGGTGCCGTAGAGAGGCAGAAAGTCGTTATTGAACGCCACAACATAGCCTGCCCCCAGCACCAGGCCGGGAACCGCCATATTGGCCGTGAGTCCGCTCTGCACCGCCACCGTAAACCAGGCCGAACGGCCACGTTGCAGCTTAAACAAAAACAGCGCGGCGCCCAGCGCCAGCGTGGCGGCAAGCACGCCATAGCCCAGAGAGCGCGATATCGCGGACAGCACGTGAAAATCCAACGGCGAATCCTGCAATGCATCGCTGCCCAACGCCAATATCGGCCCCGCGATGCCAGCCACCCAGAGCAAGAGGGCGGCGAATGCCAAAGCCGCCTGCCCCAAGGCGCCAGGACGCATTGGCAGCGCCCGGCGCGCCTTGCCATGCACCAGCGCGGCTTGAAAACGCCGCTGGATGGCGGTTTGCAACACCGCAAGCATGGCGGCGCTGCCGATGAGCCACCAGCACAGCATCGCAGCGCCGGTGAAATCTGTTGGCGTGGTATTCAGCCGCTCATAGATGGCATAGGTCAGGATGGGGATTTTCGCGGTCACACCCAAAGTGGCGGGGATACCGAACTCCTGCATTGTCTCAATGGCCGCGATGGTGAAAGCCGCCGCCATGGCAGGCAAGGCGAGGCGCAAGGCAAGCCCCAACCGCCGCCACGCCGGCAGGCGCAGCACCAGCGCGGCTTCGCGCAGCGTGGCGCTGGCACCCGCAAAAGTGCTGCGGGCGACGAACACAGCAAACGGCAAAGCTTTCAGGATATAGAGAAACACGAGCCCCGCCGGGCCAAGGAACCACTGGCCAAGTAATCCGTTGCGCAGCAGCGGGTTGGTGAACACCACCAGCCAGCCCGTGGTAAGCACGTAGCCAGGGGTGAAAAACAACACCCATAGCCCGAGCCCAAGTGCGCGCACCGCATAACTGGCCTTGGTCTCCAGCGCCTGCGCCGCCATCGCGCCCAGGGGTGCCACAATAAACCCCGTGATAAGCGCGAACGCGGCGGAATTTAGAAACGGCCTCCAGCTTTCCATGGAGACGGCGCCCGCGGCCAAAGGCAGAAGCAACAGCCGCGCTAACGGATAGACAAACAGCAGCGTCAGCAGCAGCAATACCAGACCGCGCAAAAACCTCATGCGCCGGACATCATCCGGGCGAACCAGGCATTGATGGTGTTTTCCAGCCCGCCCCACTGCACCGGGTTGAGCGTGATTGTTTTGATGCCGGCGAGGCCCGGCATGCCAGGCAGCGGCGCCGGAGCATTTTGCGTGATGGGCCAATAGTCGCCATCCGCCTCGCCATTGGTTTGCCGGAGCTTCTGAATATCCGGTCGCATCACAAACGCCATGAAGCGCGCAGCCAGTTTTTGCCGCCGAGCGTCCAACCCAGCAGCTTCCACCATGACGTTTGGCAAAACATAGGCCGGGCTGGGAATCGTGACCCTCAGCCCGGGGTGATGCGAAGCATAGAAAAGCGCCGCCGATGACTGCACGATGGCAAGGCTGATGGCCTGCGACTGCAAAGCCGCCAGGGTGGCGTCGTTCTTGTCGTACATATGCAGCTCGTTAGCCTTAAGCGCCAACAGGAAGCTTTGGCCCTGTGGCCAGCCGCCGGCATTGTCCAACATTCCCGCCAGCATCGGGAAGGTGGGGCCGGAGATCGAAGGGTCGTTCATGCCGACCTGATTTTTATAGGCCGGCGAAAGCAGATCATTCCAGGTGGATGGCGCGGCAGGCAGCCGCGACGGGTCGGAGATGAACACGCCGGCCAGCGTAAGCCCGGTTGGAATATAAGAACCATCTGCACTCAACAGGCTCTTTCCAACCGGCGTGAGGTCAGATGGCGCGGGCAGGTTATGCGCCAGCAGGTTGTCCTTATCCAGCGCGGCGGCAGCGGTCGCACCGTCGAACCAGCCGATGTCCCAGTCCGGGTGGTTGCCTTGTGCCACGATGCGGGCCAACAGGCTGCCCGTGGCCAGCCGCACGACGCTGACCTTGACGCCTGTCTCCTTCATGAAGGCCGCGGCGACAGCAGGGCCGTAATCCAACCCAGAGTAAATCACGAGTCCGGGTTGAGGCGCCGGCCAAAGCAGCAGAACGGCCACAACCGCGACGATGACGGCAAAGACGCCGGCGATGAGCTTACGCATCTCGAAATTTTCTCCAAAACTCGACCAAAGCGGAGGGCTTAATCGGCATCGATGCTGGGCGCGGCCATTTGGAATATCACCGCGACGGTGACGGTATAGGTCCGGCCGGCAAAGCCAGGTGGCGGCGGGGGATAATGCGCGATCCGCGCCGCCCGCATCGCCGCGTCGTCCAGCAAAGGATAGCCGCTCGATTGGGCCAGCCTGATATCTGCCACAACACCGTTCCGGTAGATGAAGCTCACCTCCGGCGTCCCGCTCTCATGCGCCATCTGCGCCGCTTCTGGGTAAACCTCACCCGCTACCGCCTGTACCGCGCTGCGCATGGCCAGACGAAACGCGTCCACTTGGCCGAGCGAAGGCGCAGGCGGAAGTACCGGCGCGGGCGGTGTGGGCGGCACTACCGGCATTGGCTTAGGCGGCGGCGGAGCCACCGGCCGTGGCGGCACGATATGGCGCGGCACGACATGCCGTGCAGGGCGCGGCGGCGGCGGCACGGGCGGCGGCTTGGGCAGGGCCGGGGCCGGCACGGGCTTGGGTGGCGGCGGCACGGGCACCGGCTTTGGCGGCGGTGGCACGGGTTTGGGCGGCGGCGGCTTGGGTGCTGGCGGCTTCGGCGGTTGTTGCACCGAAATCTTGATCACCGATTGCTTAAGCGCGGGCGGCGGCTGGTGCTGTGCGAGGCTTGGCAGAAACAAGCCTAAAGCCGCCCCTTCAAGCAGCAGGCTCATGCCGATGGCGACCATGAAACGACGGTTTTCTTGGCCTGGCGCCGCCCAATTTCCGGCAGGATTCATTGCAGTGCGCCTATCAGGGACCAGCCGGCACGGGCTGTGCGGCAATGCCGATATCCGTGACATTCGCTTTGCGCGCCGCGTCGATCACGGTCATGAAATGCTGAAAGGCCGAAGCCTTATCGGCGGCGATGGTCACCTCTGTCTTACCCGGCGCGCCATCAGCCTGGAACATCGCGGTCAACTGGTCCGGCGTCATCACTTTGTCTTTGACCTTGATGGTACCATCCGCCAGCACATTCACCGTGAATTTCGGATGCGGAAGATTTTGCGATTGCGAGCTGGTGGGCAACTGCATGCTGACCCCGGCGTCGGGAATCATCTGCAGCGTGACAATGATGAAAAACACAAGCAGGAACAGCATCACGTCGATCATTGGGATGATCTCGATGCGCGCCTTGCGGCGTTCAAAATAGCGCATGTCCATGGCAGTGCTAAACGGCCGCGAAGTGGGCGTGGCCCTGCATATTCACAGCTCGGTTGACGGGCATCGCGGATACGTTGCCGGTACGGTTCACAATCATCGTCTTCAGCGAGTCCAACTGATGAACAACGAGGCGCACCTGGTTGGAGAGCGCATTGAAACCAGCAAGGCCCAGCATGGCGATGAACAGACCGAAGGCGGTGGCAACCAGCGCGTCAGCAACACCGCCGGTGACTTCCGCCGGCGCATGGCCCGGCTGCGCCAGCACGTTAAACGCATGGAACATGCCGATGATCGTGCCGAACAAGCCCATAAGCGGCGCCAGGGTAACAACGGTATCGAGTACCCATAGGCGGCGGTCCAGAGATGGGGCGATCAGCATGATCGTTTCATCCAGCCTGCTTGCCATGGCCTCCGGGCTCGTGGTGTCGAGATACTGCATGGCGGTATCCACCAACGCCGCTTCCGGCAGATTTCTTGCTAGCTGCAGAAGGTTTTTCAACTCGCCCTGGCGGAGCACCGGCAGCCCGGCAGCAGCGCGGATCACCGACTGGCCACGCAGGATTGTGCTGCGCAACGACCAGAAACGGTCAATGAGGACCGCAAGGGCTACAAGCAGCAAAGCCGCCAGCACGTATAAAATGCCGTCGGAATAATTGGCCAGATAGATGATATATTTCAGCGTCACGTCAAAAACTCCTTAATCTCGCCCGCGTTACACCAGGATGGCCCCCTGATGTGTGACATATCCGTGTCAGTGCGGGGGTGGGATGCCGCCCCGCAGGGCGGCATCGTGATTTCCTCTTAACCTTACAGGGAAGAACCGAAGCCGATGGGCACGCTCACCGAGCCGAAGGCGGCGAAGCCGGTGAGGCGGTAGTAAAGCAGGTCGCCAACGCCGTTGGTGCCGTTATCAAAGATGATCTGCTTCTGGTTGGTGATGTTATCCAGATTCAGCTTCACCTGGATCGGGTCCTTGGCGGGATTATCGTGGTTGAAGGTGTAAGCGAGCGTAACGTTCACAACGTTATACGGATCGTACCAGCCGCCAGGGGATTTACCGGAAGCACCGCTGCCCTCAGTCGCGCCATTGGCGATGTTTACACCGGTATTGCCGGAGTACTGGCCACCCGTCCACTGGTCGATCACCGCGGCATAGAAGCCATTGGCATTGTAGATGGCACCAAAATTGGCGGTGCCTTGCGGGGCGTTGGTGATCTTGATGTTGGTCGAAGTCTGGAACGCCTGGTTGTAGCCAGCATTGCCAAACAGCGTGACGCCATTGCCGAAACTGTAAGCCGCCTCGCCTTCAACACCGCGATAGATCACGCCGCCAGAGTTATAGAAGATGGTCTCTTTGGTGTTATTGACCGTGACCTTCTTGCTGTTCACGAAGTTCTGGTAGTGGATGTTATACACATCGCCTGACAGAGCCCAGTGTTGGTCCTGATAGGCAATACCACCCTGAAAGTTGATCGTGCTTTCGGGCTGCACACTGTCCGAACCCAGTGCTGTGGTGTAGTAGGTGTTCAGGTTGGGTGCCAGGAAGCCTTCCGCCGCCTGGACATAGCCAGACAGGTTTGGGGTGAATTCGTACCGGGCCTCAAACGAAGGCAGAAGCTTCTGCCAATTATGCGTATAACCGGTCAGAGTCTCCGTCTTCTGGTTCACCGGCGCATTGATGGCACGGCGGAAATAGGCCCATTTCAAGCCACCCGTCAGCGTCAACCCGTCGATCGGTTTCCAATCCACAGCACCGTAAGGCTGGAAGGTATAAAGCTGATTATGCTGCAAGCGCTCGATGGAACCATTTTGGTTCGTTGCCGTAACCTGGCCGCCATTGCTGTCAAACGGGTCGTAATTGATGGCATTGCCATTGGTAAGCGAGACGTTCTGCACGAAGCGCGTATTCACCTGATGGTCGAACCAGAAGCCGGTCTTGATATCGCCCCAGCCGAACTCTTTCTGCAGGCGCTGGATGGTGCCGACGGACCGATAATCCATCAGGAAGGTCTGGCCGGGAACGCCAGCAATCGTCGCACCACCCGGGGTCAGCACAACTTCATTCGGCACACCGGCGCCAGCCGAGTTGTTCTGCGGAAAGAGCGGTGTTCCGGCGCTCGCCTGCGTAACGCCATTACCCAACGTGTCGTTCGGGTCGTCGCCGTTCAGATCGTGATGGTAATAGGCGTAGGTGTAGATCTTGCCGTCGTAGAGGAAGCCGTCGCCGAGGGCGGATTGCAGGTCCGCGTAGCTCATATCGGTGGTGATATGGTCTGTATTATAGCGGTAATAAGCCTGGGAATTCGGATTGCCGCTGAGACCATAATTCCAGCCGAGGTTTGCCATCTGCGAAAGCGTGGCGCCATAGGGCGGGTTCTGGTAAAGCTGATCGTAGTCCGACATCAGGGTCAGCGTTGTGCTGGTGCTGAGCGGGATCACCACCTTACCGTAGTAATTGGTGCGCTGCTGTGTGACGTTCGTGAGAGCACCATCGCTCTGAATATGCTCGGCCACAAACACGCCGGAAGCGCCGTTAAGTGACGGAATGGCGCCGGTATCCAGCCGGATGCTGTTGTCGGACGTGTTATAGCTGCCGTAGGAGCTGTTGAGCGTGACGCCGGTTTTAGCCGCCGGGTTGATGGTACGCAGAGAAATGGTGCCGCCAAAGGTTGCGTCACCCACCGTGTCCGCGCCGCCAGGGCCACGGTCCACAATCGTTTGGCCAAGCAAGCTGTTGGTGAAGAACGAGGTGGAGTGATGGGTAAAGTCGTTGGAGTCACCGAAGGGAATGCCATCGAAGGTGACGTTGTATTGGCCATCGTGGAAGCCACGAATGGTGGGGCCGGAGGATTCTGAAAGCCCGGGGCCGTTGGGGTCGATCGTGCTGACGGAAGGGGTCAGACGGGCGATGTCCGCCCAGCTTTGCGGCCCCGTGAGCAGCTTATCAACCGTATGCTTATCCACAAGCGAGGTCGGCTGCGCGGAATGCAGCGGCGCCTTGGAGGGCGATTCATAAGGTGCGGTGCCAGGCGTGTTGACGAGATTCGCAGGGTTGTCCGTGCCCGAAGCCAAAACCGACCCGAGATCGAGGTTAACCGGCGCGTTCTGAGCACTTTGGGCGAACGCCGCCGGCGCCACCATAACCCCGAGGCCGACATAAAGACTGCGCATAGAGCATACATTACGCAGGGCGGATTTCGCCCTGCTTCCCCAAAGACCAGCCATAGTAAGCTACCTTCCCGTTGATTAATGTAGCGTGTACTACCAAAAAATAATTCGGGTAAGTTTTACTACTTCGTGATAGTTTTGTTGCAGATTTAAGACTCCCACCCTTTCTGCGACCGATGGCTTAGACACGCTGAAAAGCTCACGGTAGCAAACGCTACGCATGGTGCCGCGGCCACCAGAACAGCCCGAAAACGCGGATTTACGGGATGAGAGTCCTCAGCCTCAGGCCAAGGCAGCGCGCAATGCAGCAAGCCGCGCGAGGGATTGCATGGTGCGACCTTGCTCGGACACCGCGAGGCCCATGATCAACGCCTCCAACGCCACCAATGTCGCGCCGTGGAGTGCCACACGCGATGTCCTGCCGCGATGCGCCTTAACAATCGCGGCGGCGGACCGGGCCAGCTTGCTGTTCGGAGTATCGGTGACAAGCACAACCGGCACGCCGATGGCCGCTGCTTCCGCCGCCACCAGCAGCACCTCTTTATATGGCTTGCCGTAGGAAAGGATCAGCAGCCTGTCCTGCTCAGAAAGGTCCAGCAACTCGTCTGCCAAGCCAATCCCGCCATAGCCGATGGTCTTGGCAGGCTGGCCATGGCGGACCATCAATAGCCTTACATATTCCGCCAATGGCCGGGAGGGGCCAGCCGCATAAACAACAATCCGCGCGGCACCGTGAAGCACGGCGATGGCCTTGTGAAGCTGCTCCCGCTCCTCTGGCATCTGCATCTTAAGAAGTGATTCGATATGCGTGTCGATCACGATATCCGCGGCGTCGGAGCCTTTGCCGTTCACCTCATCAAGCGTCTGGCGCATATGGTGCAACGGCGTGGAAAAATTGATGCCTGTGGCGATGGATTGCCGGAGTTCCGCCAGACCTTGGAACCCTAACGCCTGCACCGTGCGGATGACCGTAGCGTCCGAGGTGCCGATCATGCTCGCCAATTCCGCGGCGGAATTCGCGAGAACCGCGACCCTGTTGCGATTGAGATAATGCCCGACGCGTAACATCGCGGGCGGCATTTCTGCTTCCTTCGCTTGCAGCCGCATCGCCAAGGAATCCTCGACGCTTTCCTGGGCGGGTTCCACCTCCTGCGGAACCAGATGGCTGTTTTGACGCTTCGCCACTTTCTTTTTTGTTTTCATAACAGTCAACTCGGCAGCGGTTACAGGTGGCCAGCGGCATAGGTAGCAATTGCTACAAGCGGCATATCCCATATTCTTCACCAAGCACAAGAGCCACCGGAAAACGATGATGATCCGCTTTCGCTGATCCTCCTGATGATGCGGACAAAATTCCAGACCACAATTATGAATTTTCAATAATTCATTTTGATTTCGTCACAATTTATGAAGAACCTCCCGCCAGGCTGAAGCAGGCCCATCGCCAAGCGAGACATTTCCGCATTTCAACCATGCGCTCGGCCGAGGGTAAGCGCCTTGTATGCCGAATCCGCCCCCTCTATCGTCATGGTCAAGCGGAGACAGCCAATGCCAGGAAAAAACTGGACCACACAAAAGGCCGCGCTGGCGGAAAGGATTGAGGCCGGCGGCCGATACGCAACGGGTAAGCTCGTCCAACCCGGCGACCTGGGCGAATTTTTTGAGGCCGTTCTGCGCGCAGGGGACCGCGTCTGCCTTGAGGGCGATAACCAGAAGCAGGCGGATCTGCTGGCCCAGGCGCTGGCCGAACTGAATCCGGCACGGGTGCATGGCCTTCATATGGTCCAGTCCGGCATCGTGCTGCCGGAGCATCTCGACATGTTCGAAAAAGGCATCGCGAAACGGCTGGATTATTCTTACTCCGGCCCGCAATCCGCCCGCATTGCGCGCATGCTGTTCAGCGGCAAGATCGAGCTGGGCGCGGTGCACACCTATCTCGAACTGTTCGCGCGGTATTTCATCGACCTTACCCCGAATGTGGCGCTCATCGCGGCGGTAAGCGCCGACCGGGATGGCAACCTATATACCGGGCCCAATACCGAGGACACGCCGACCGTGGTGGAGGCCACGAGCTATAAAAGCGGGCTGGTCGTCGCGCAGGTAGGCGAGATTGTGGAGCGGGTGCCGCGCGTCGATATTCCCGGCGATCTGGTGCATTTCGTGGTGCCGGCGGGCAAACCCTTCTTTGTCGAGCCGCTTTTCACCCGCGACCCGGCGGCGATCACCGAAACACAAATCCTCACCGCGATGCTGGCCATCAAGGGCATTTACGCGCCCTATAATGTGCGGCGCCTCAACCATGGCATCGGCTTCAATACCGCCGCCATTGAGCTGCTTCTGCCAACCTATGGCGAACAACTCGGGCTGCGCGGGCAGGTTTGCACCCATTTCGCCCTCAACCCCCACCCTTCGCTGATTCCGGCGATCGAAGCGGGCTGGGTGGAGCAGATTCATTGCTTTGGCTCCGAAGTGGGGATGGAGGACTATATCGCCGCCCGGCCCGATGTGTTTTTCACCGGGCCAGATGGGTCGCTGCGCTCCAACCGCGCCTTCTGCCAGACGGCCGGGCTCTATGCCTGCGATATGTTCATCGGCTCTACCCTGCAGATCGATCTCGCCGGCAACAGTTCGACAGTTACCACAAACCGCGTCGCCGGGTTTGGGGGCGCCCCCAATATGGGGTCTGACCCGCATGGCCGCCGCCACCCCTCGGCACCATGGCTCCAGGCCGGAAAAGAGGCCGACGACACAACGCCCCCGTTATTGCGGCGCGGCCGCAAGCTGGTTGTCCAGATTGGCGAAAGCTTCGGCGCGAAGAACGAACCGCTCTTTGTCGAACGGCTGGATGCTCTGAGCCTCGCCGAGAAACTTAACCTCGAACTGGCGCCGGTGATGGTCTATGCCGATGATGTGACCCATATCGTCACCGAGGAAGGCATCGCGAACCTGCTGCTTTGCCGGGACAAGGACGAGCATGAACAAGCGATCCGCGGCGTTGCCGGTTACACCGAGATTGGGCGCCAGCGCGACCGTAAGATGGTGGAGCGGCTGCGGACACGGGGCGTGATCCAGAGGCCGGAGGATCTGGGCATCGATCCACTGGACGCGGACCGCAACATGCTGGCGGCGCGGTCGATGAAAGACCTGATGACGGCGTCCGGCGGGTTGTATCAGCCGCCCAGCCGCTTCAGAAACTGGTAGGAGGATAAGGCGTGGAACAGCTGTCTTTCATATTCCCCGCCGCGCGGGAAGCTGGAGGCTCAAAGCCCATGGCCATCGTTGGCGTCGTCGCCTCCGGCAATCTTGAAGCCTTGTTTGAGCGCACGGATGACGAAAGCGCCTGCAGGGTTGAAATCTCCACCGCCGCCCATGGCTTCCAACCGCTCTGGGAGGCCGTGCTGCGCGACTTCGTGGCGCGTGGTGCTGGCGGCTTACGCATCTCCATTAACGATGGCGGGGCAAGACCGGACATGGTGGCGCTGCGCCTCGCGCAAGGGCTGCGGCTGATGCAGGGCCCTGAGGCATGAGCCAGGCCACGACCAAGACGCAAAGGCGGGTAAGCTGGTTTGAAGCCACGGCACGGCAGCGCCTGGCGGCCCTTCTGGACCCTGGCAGCTTCACTGAATTTCTTGGTCCCGCCGCGCGGGAAATCTCACCCCACCTGGCATTGTTCAGCCTGCCCGCGCAATTCGACGACGGCATTGTGATTGGGAAGGCGAAGCTGCGTGGCCATGAGGTTTTCGCCGCCGCGCAAGAAGGGCGCTTTATGGGCGGCGCATTTGGCGAAGTGCATGGCGCCAAGCTCGTGGGGCTGCTGCGGGCTGCCAAGGCCGCAAGCCGGGATGCCGTGCTGCTTCTCGATACTGGTGGCGTGCGTCTGCAGGAAGCAAATGCCGGGGAACTCGCCATCTCGGAGATCATCCGCGCGATCGTGGATTTACGCACCGGAGGCCACTCGGTCATCGGGCTGATTGGCGGCCGTGCAGGCTGTTTCGGCGGCGGCGGGATCATCGCTGGTTGCTGCACGCGATTGATCGTCTCCGAACCGGGGCGGATCAGCGTCAGCGGGCCGGAGGTCATCGAAACCAATCGCGGTGTCGAGGAGTTCGATTCCCAGGACCGCGCCTTGGTGTGGCGAACCATGGGCGGCAAACATCGCTATCTGACCGGCGGAGCCGATTGTTTCGTGGATGATGACACGGCGGCGTTCCGCGCCGCGGCGATTGAAAACCTGGCCGGGCGGACACCCCTTACCGTTTCCGTGCTGGAGGCCGAACAGGCGCGGCTGAAAGCGCGGCTCAGGCGGTTTGGAACGGCGAAGGACGGAAGCGAAGTCTGGCAAGCCTTGGGGGTTACAAATCCCGCCTCGGTGCCGGGGATGGATACGGAGGAATTTCTAAATGCCGTCAGGGCTGTAAGGGAGTCCGCTGATGACGCACGATGAGCTGCTCAGCAAGCTGTTCCCTGCCAGCCATAATGTGATTGTGCAGGACGGTTTGGTTTTTGGCGGGGGCACGCTCGGGGGCAGCCAGCCCGTGCATGTCATCGGTGTGGCGGAGCGGAGCTTCCTAGGGGTTGAGGGCGCGATTGCCTTGGCGAAGCATGTGCTGAGCGCGGTTAAAGGTACAGCCCGGCACCCCATTCTCGTACTTGTGGATTCGCGCAGCCAGCACATGAGCCGGCATGATGAGCTGATGGGGCTGAACGAGTTTCTGGCGCATCTGGCAAAATGCCTGTTGCTGGCGGCGGCCCAGGGCCACCGCACCGTAGCACTGCTTTATGGCGGCAGCGCGGCCGGGGCGTTCATCGCCACCGCCTTGGCCTGCGATACGCTGCTTGCGCTGCCCGGCGCCAACCCAGAAGTGATGGACCTGCCCTCAATCGCGCGCGTGACCAAACTACCCTTGGAGAAACTGCAAGAAATGGCCGCGGCCACGCCGGTTTTTGCGCCGGGGTTGGAGAATTTCGCGCAGACCGGCGCGGTGGCGCAAACGCTTGATCCGGCTGGGGACCTCGCCGCGCAGGTGCTGGAGGCTCTGTCTCGCCCCCCCGCTTCTGATGAACGGGACAGGCTGGGGGCCGAGCGCGGCGGGCGCCCGCGCGCCGCCGAAATTGCCACCAAGGTTTGCCGTGAGGCCAAGACTGCATGACGCCGCATGCGCGACATTGGCTGGCGACGCCCAGCATTGGCGCGTGGGAAGGGCTTCTCGCCGCGCGGCCCGATCTGGCGGCCGAGCCTTTGGTCGCGGGCTGGGCGGAGCGGCGCTGGCCCGTGATTCAACGCAGACGCCTTTGCGACGACCCGCCGGATGGCGTGCCGCTCGGCCTGCCGCTGCCCCCCAACCATGGCAAACGCCGCCTCGCGTTCAGCCTGCCGGAGGCAGCGCTGAGCAATCTCATGCCGCCGCCGCGCCTGTGCGACTGCATGGCGGCGGCACCTGCCGATTGGCGGGCGGCGATCGACGCTCTGTTGGCGCTGGACCCGCAAACGCGCTGTTTTGGCGGGCTGGCCTGGCAGCACCTTACCGGTTTGCCTTATCTTTCATCGCAATCCGACCTCGATTTGCTTTGGACGGCAAAACCAGATCTCCCGGCATTTCTCGATCACCTGCGGCAGATTGCCACCACGGCGCCGATGCGGATCGATGGTGAAATCAGCGGACCAGGCGGTGCCGTGCAATGGCGGGAGCTGGCCGAGGGCGCACAAACGCTGGCGGCGAAACGGGAAGATGAAGTGGTGCTGCTGCCGCGTGATGCCTGGCTCGCCGGACTGGCCGCATGAGTAACCGGCTCATCAGGAAACCCGGTTTTGCTAGGCCAGTGCGGCTCGGCGCGGCGGAAATTGGAAGTCTGGCGTCCGAGTGCCTCCGGCTGGAAATCCATACCTATCCCAAGCCGGGGCTGGTAAGCCACGTGGACCAGGGCGCCCATGCCGACATGGATTGCGCGCTGCTGGAAGCAAGCGCGGAGGCGTTGCGTCCGTTTTTTCAACAGCTTTACGAGGCAGGCAAGCACGGAGCGGAAATGTCCGTGCTGCGGGAAATCGGCCTTGCGGCGGAGGCGGCGATGCTGTGCCGCACCGGCGGCGTAAACACCCATCGCGGCGCGATTTTTGGACTGGGGCTGCTTTGCGCCGCGGCCGGGTTGCGCGCAGCCCGCCGCGATCCCGCCGCTTTGGGGCAAATCGTCGCCCACCATTGGGGAACGGCTATACTTGCCGGGCCGCGCGTGGCCACAAGCCATGGCGCCCTTGCGCAGGCCCGCTACGGCACGGGCGGCGCCCGCGTTGAGGCCGCCACGGGCTATCCCTCGCTTTATGATACGGCCCTTCCGGCACTACGCCGGGCGCGCGGGGTTGTTCGCAGAGACGAGAATGCCGCCCGCGTGCAATGCTGCATGGCGCTGATAGCGAAAGTTGACGACACAAATCTCCTGCATCGCGGCGGTCAGGCAGGGTTAAATTTCGCCCGCATTGCGGCCCGGCGCTTCCTGAATGCCGGCGGGGTTGGCGCGCCTGATTGGCAAAGCCGGGCGAGCAATATGCATCACGCTTTCATCGAGCACCACTTGAGCCCCGGCGGCTGCGCCGATCTGCTCGGCATGGCATTGTTTCTCGATCGTTTGGAAGCGTAATGCTGGCGCTATTATGCGGCGGCCAGGGCCTTGTTTCCGCCGGGATGTTCACCCTCACCGCCGATGCGGCCGAGGCACAGCCGGTTTTTGAATCAGCAACCGCACTGCTGGGTGCCGACCCGCGCGCTCTGGTGAACAAACCGGCTGAGGAAATCACAAAAAACCAGACAAGCCAGATCCTCTCGGTTACCGCATCGCTGGCGCATTTCGCGGTGCTGGCGCCTGCCCTGCCCCCGCGCGTGTTGGTGACCGGGTATAGCGTGGGCGAAATGGCGGCCTGGAGCCTCGCAGGCATTTGGACGGCCGCCGAAGCCCTGCGCCTGACCGCATTGCGCGCCCAGGCCATGGATGAAGCCAGCCGCGTTCCCGGCCGCCTTTGCTATGTGCGCGGCCTTGGGCAAACCAAATTGGCCCAGTTGACGGCAGCACATGGTTGCGAGATCGCCATTCTAAGCCCCGACAATCTGGTTACGGTCGGCGGGCCAGAGAGCATGATCGAGGCCTTTTGCGGCGCGGCGCTGGCCGAAGAGGCCGTGCGTGCCGAGATGCTGGCCGTGCGCGTTGCGGCGCATACCAGCCAGCTGGCCCCAGCCGTTCCGTTTTTTGAAGCCGCTTTACGGCAAAGCCACTGGCAAACGATTGAACCTGGCCGCCAGCTTTTGGCCGGCAGCAACGGAGAACGGATTTTCAACGCGGAGGCCGGGTTTGGCCAACTGGCCGCGCAAATTGCCGAGCCAATCGACTGGGTTGGAACGCTCGATAGCCTCGTAG